>NZ_NEIR01000043.1:0-629 GCF_002112825.1 Pseudomonas sp. B5(2017) | reverse complement strand
TGCCGGCTACAGCCAGGGCCAGGTGCCGCAGTTGCCGCCCTTGCCGATCCAGTACGCGGACTTTGCCGTGTGGCAGCGCAACTGGATGGAGGCCGGCGAGCAGGCGCGGCAGCTGGCCTACTGGACCGAACAATTGGGTGATGAGCAACCGGTGCTGGAGCTGCCGTTGGACCATCCGCGCCCGGCTGTACCGAGCCACCAAGGCGCGCGTTGGCCGATTGAGCTGGGCAATGAGCTGGCGGCCAACCTCAAGCGCGTTGCCCAGCAGCAGGGCGTGACGCCGTTCATGCTGTTGCTGGCCAGCTTCCAGACCTTGCTGCATCGCTACTCGGGCCAGGCCGACATCCGCGTCGGCGTGCCCACGGCCAACCGCAACCGGGTCGAGACCGAGCGCCTGATCGGTTTCTTCGTCAACACCCAGGTGCTGCGTGCCGAGTTCGATATGCAGCTGACGTTCGGCGAGCTGCTGCAACAGGTGCGCCAGCGCACGTTGGGCGCGCAGGCCCACCAGGACCTGCCATTCGAGCAACTGGTCGAAGCCTTGCAGCCTGAGCGCAACCTTGGGCACAACCCGTTGTTCCAGGTGCTGTACAACCACCAGACCGAGCTCAAGGGCAGCCAGCACCGCT
>NZ_NEIR01000011.1:0-237831 GCF_002112825.1 Pseudomonas sp. B5(2017) | reverse complement strand
ATCATCCGGCCCCTACGCTGCGCTCCGGGGTTCCCTCGCTACGGGCCTGCTCCCGGGAGTACGCGCTGCAGGCCCCATCCATGGGGCCTCAGCGCTTGACGGGCATCCATGCCCGTCACCTCCCTCCGCAGTCCCTTCGCTCGGCCTCCTGAAGTCGCAATCGGCGGCGCCTGAACTATCGCGCGCTTAGAAGCAAAAGCCGAAGCAAGAGCAAGAGCAAGAGCAAAGCGGTTCGCTGTGCTAGCGCGGCTTCAAGTCCAATCGGCGCAGATGGCAGGTCACTTCCTCGCGGTCGTGATACAGCTGCTTGCAAGCAATCGACACCTTGATCTTGCGCGCCTTGAAGGTCGCCTCCATGCGGTCGAGCAGCCGGCGTACTTCGGCATAGCGCTGTTTCATCGGCAGCTTCAGGTTGACCACAGCTTCACGGCACAACCCCTCGCCCAGCCAGGTCTCGATCAGCGAGGTAGTACGCGCCGGCTTCTCGACGATATCGCACACCATCCAGTCCACCGGCTGCTTCGGTTGCCAGGTGAAACCATCGGCCATCAGGTGTTGAACCAACCCGGTGTCCATCAGGCTTTCGGCCATCGGCCCGTTGTCAATGGCGGTCACCAGCATGCCCCGGCGCACCAGCTGGTAGGTCCAGCCACCCGGCGAGGCCCCCAGGTCGACCCCGGTCATGTCATCGCCCAGGCGCTGCTCCCACTGCTCGCGCGGGATGAACTGGTGCCAGGCCTCTTCCAGCTTGAGCGTCGAGCGGCTGGGTGCCTCGCGGGGGAATTTCAGGCGCGGGATGCCCATGGGCCACAGCGCACTGTTGTTGGCCGGGGCAACACCGGCAAATACCCGGCGGCCGCTGATGAAGGTGAGCAGCAGGCGTGGGCGGCTGGGGTCGTCGACCAGGCGCCCGGCCTTTTCCAAAGCCTTGCGCAGCGGCACCTCGAACTTGCGGCAGAAGGTGGACAGTTCCTTGCCTTCGTTGCTGTCCAGCACCTCCAGCCACAGGCTGCCAAACACCGGGAACCCGGCCAGGTGCGCCAGCAGCACACTGATGCGGTCGCTTTCCGGCAGTTCGACATAACCGCCACGGGCCCACTGCCGCGGGAAAATCAGCTGGTTGAAGCGCAGTTCCCCCATCAACCGCTCGGCACCGCCCTCCTCGCTACAGACAAACTCGGCGCTGGCGCTTTGCGGCTTGCCTTTGGCATAGCCGGCAACACCCAGGCGGGCGGCATGTTCGCTGATTTCGGCGCACACCTCACCCTCGAAACCGGGCCGGCAATGCATGAACAGGGTATTCATCTCTCACTCCACTTCGGCTGGCGCGCCACAGGCGCCGGCAGGGCGGCGATGATAAAGGAAGATCGGAACCTGCGACACGCCCCGCCGGTCCAGAAAAGGGTCAGGTAGCGCAAAGCGGTCTAACCTGACCTTTCAGCCAGGTCCGTGCCGTGCGGATCGATACAGAGCGGTGCCACCGGCAGATCTTGCCAGGCACCGGCGCAGAAGGAGTTGGCAATGCCCTCGCTCGATAGCCTGAATACCCTCAAATCCCTACAGGTCGGCGACAAGACCTACCACTACTTCAGCCTCACCGAAGCCGCCCGCCAACTGGGCGACCTGCAGCGCCTGCCCATGTCGCTGAAGGTGCTGCTGGAAAACCTGCTGCGCTGGGAAGACGGCAAGACCGTCACCGGCGACGACCTGCGCGCCCTCGCCCAATGGCTGGGCGAGCGACGCTCCGACCGCGAGATCCAGTACCGCCCGGCGCGGGTGCTGATGCAGGACTTTACCGGTGTGCCGGCCGTGGTCGACCTGGCCGCCATGCGCGCAGCCATGGCCAAGGCCGGCGGCGACCCGCAGCGGATCAACCCGCTGTCACCCGTGGACCTGGTGATCGACCATTCGGTGATGGTCGACCGCTACGGCACGCCGCAGGCCTTCAGCGAGAACGTCGACATCGAAATGCAGCGCAACGGCGAGCGCTATGCCTTCCTGCGCTGGGGCCAGAGCGCCTTCGACAACTTCCGCGTGGTACCGCCGGGCACCGGCATCTGCCACCAGGTCAACCTCGAATACCTCGGCCGCACCGTCTGGACCCGTGAGGCCGATGGCCGCACCTACGCCTTCCCCGACACCCTGGTCGGTACCGATTCGCATACCACCATGATCAATGGCCTGGGCGTGCTCGGCTGGGGCGTGGGCGGCATCGAAGCGGAGGCGGCGATGCTCGGCCAGCCGGTGTCGATGCTGATCCCCGAAGTGATCGGCTTCAAGCTGACCGGCAAGCTGGACGAAGGCATCACCGCCACCGACCTGGTGCTGACGGTGACCCAGATGCTGCGCAAGAAGGGCGTGGTGGGCAAGTTCGTCGAGTTCTATGGTGATGGCCTGGCCGAGCTGCCCTTGGCCGACCGTGCGACCATCGCCAACATGGCCCCGGAATACGGCGCCACCTGCGGCTTCTTCCCGGTCGACCAGGTGACCTTGGACTACCTGCGCCTGTCCGGCCGCCCCGAGGCGACCGTGCAACTGGTCGAGCAGTACTGCAAAGCCCAGGGCCTGTGGCGGAACCCCGGCCAGGAGCCACTGTTCAGCGACAGCCTGGCGCTGAACATGCACGAGGTCGAGGCCAGCCTGGCAGGGCCCAAGCGGCCGCAGGACCGGGTAGCCCTGGGCCAGGTCAGCCAGGCCTTCGACCACTTCATCGAACTGCAACCCAAACCGCTGGCCAAAGAGGTCAGCCGCCTGGAAAGCGAAGGTGGCGGCGGCGTGGCGGTGGGCAACGCCGACCAGGCCGGGGAGATCGACTACAGCCATCAAGGCCAGACCCACACCCTGCGCGATGGCGCCGTGGTGATTGCCGCGATCACCTCATGTACCAACACCTCCAACCCCAGCGTGATGATGGCCGCCGGGCTGGTGGCGAAAAAGGCCCTGGAAAAAGGCCTGCAACGCAAACCCTGGGTCAAGAGCTCGCTGGCGCCGGGCTCCAAGGTGGTCACCGACTACTTCAAGGCCGCCGGGCTCACCACCTATCTGGACCAATTGGGGTTCGACCTGGTCGGCTATGGCTGCACCACCTGCATCGGCAACTCCGGCCCGCTGGATGAAGCGATCGAAAAAGCCATCGGCAGCGCCGACCTCACGGTGGCTTCGGTGTTGTCGGGCAACCGCAACTTCGAAGGCCGCGTGCACCCGCTGGTCAAGACCAACTGGCTGGCCTCGCCGCCGCTGGTGGTGGCCTATGCCCTGGCCGGCAGCGTGCGCCTGGACCTGACCCGCGACCCGTTGGGCACCGGCAAGGATGGCCAGCCGGTGTACCTGCGCGATATCTGGCCCAGCCAGCAGGAAATCGCCGCTGCCGTGGCCAAGGTCGACACGGCGATGTTCCACAAGGAATATGCCGAGGTGTTCGCCGGCGATGCACAGTGGCAGGCCATCGAGGTACCGCAGGCGGCCACCTACGTGTGGCAGGCCGACTCCACCTATATCCAGCATCCGCCGTTCTTCGACGACATCGGCGGGCCACCCCCGCAGATCACCGACATCCAGGGTGCGCGAATCCTGGCGCTGCTGGGTGACTCGGTGACCACCGACCACATTTCCCCGGCCGGCAACATCAAGGCCGACAGCCCGGCCGGGCGCTACCTGCGTGAGCAGGGCGTGGAGCCCCGCGACTTCAACTCCTACGGCTCGCGGCGTGGCAACCATGAAGTGATGATGCGCGGCACCTTCGCCAACATCCGCATCCGCAACGAAATGCTGGCGGGCGAAGAAGGTGGCAACACCCTGCACGTGCCCAGTGGCGAGAAGCTGTCGATCTACGACGCGGCCATGCGCTACCAGCAGGAAGGCACTCCGCTGGTAGTGATCGCCGGCCAGGAATACGGCACCGGCTCGAGCCGCGACTGGGCGGCCAAGGGCACCAACCTGCTTGGGGTCAAGGCGGTACTGGCGGAAAGCTTCGAGCGCATTCACCGCTCCAACCTGGTAGGCATGGGCGTACTGCCGCTGCAGTTCAAGGCCGGGCACAACCGCAAGCAACTGGGGCTGACCGGCAAGGAGAAGATCGATGTGCTTGGCTTGAACGGCGCACAGATCCGCCCGGGCATGAGCCTGCCCTTGCGCATCGCCCGCGAGGACGGGCAGCAGGAGCAGATCGAGGTGCTGTGCCGGATCGATACCGTGAATGAGGTGGAGTACTTCAAGGCCGGGGGAATTCTGCATTATGTGTTGCGTCAGCTGATTGCTGGTTGAGGCGGGTATGCTTGGGGCTGCCGTGCACGCCGATCGCCTGTAGGAGCGGCCTTGTGTCGCGATGGGGCGCGCAGCGGCCCCGCTCGATATCGGCGGCGAAGCTGAAATCTGGGGCCGCTATGCGGCCCATCGCGACACAAGGCCGCTCCTACAGACGACGCGTAGCGGCCCGTTTCCGTTTACCCGAAAAGGACCACTCGTGCCTCGCTTCCGCCTGATCGCACTTTTACTCCTGGCGCTCGGCTACACCCTCGCCCTGAGCCAGGGCAACTTCGGCATCACCACCCTGCCCACCTTTCTCGCCCTGCTTGCCAGCGCCTTGCTCGCTCGCCGCCCCCAGCGCTGGCAACAAGCCCTCGGCCACACGTTGTTCATCCTCCTGGCCATCGCCCTGGCATTGCACTGGCTGCCCGGCTTCAACGCTGCCAAGGTCATCGACGGCGTTGTCCTCAGCCCCGGCGCCCTGCCCTTCACGATGTACCTGAACCTGGACAAACCGCTGATCGGCGCCTGGCTGCTGCTGGCCTGCCCTTGGCTGTTCCTGTGGCGCAGCCAGGGCCTGGCGACCAGCCTGCTGTACGCCCTGCCCCTCACCCTGCTCGCCTGCCTGGGCGGCGCCTGGGCACTGGGCATGCTGGCCTGGGCCCCGAAATGGCCCGACCAGGCCTGGCTCTGGTTGCTGAACAACCTGCTGCTGGTAAGCCTGACCGAAGAACTGTTGTTCCGCGGTTACATCCAGGCCGGCCTGCAACGGCTGCTGCGCCACCAAGGGTTGGCATTGTTCGCCGCCGCCTTGCTGTTCGGCCTGGCCCACCTGGGGGCCGGCTGGCAATGGGTGTACCTGGCCACCCTTGCCGGTGTCGGCTACGGCCTGGCGTACCGCTGGGGCGGCGTGGCGGCGGCGGTGCTCTGCCATTTCGGCCTGAACCTGGTGCACTTCACCCTGTTCAGCTATCCGATGCTGGCTCTTGGCTAGCTAATCGGTCATCATTCGACTCATACGTCATGAAACAGCATTAAAAACGCAATAATGACGCCAACTTGCTTGAACGTGCTCGCTGGCTAACCCGGATCAAGTGATGGCTTATTGCCACAGATCAAGCACATTAATTATTCATTCAATAAAACCAGCGGCTTGCCGATACCTGTCGAAAGCCCTGCGGACTACCAACCCATGCGTAACAACCAGCCGATTACCCAGAGAGAACGGACTTTCCCTGCCCAGCAGCGGTTGATCTCCACCACCAATGCCAAAGGGGTGATCACTTACTGCAACGATGCCTTCATCGAGATCAGTGGTTTCACCCGCGAAGAGCTGACCGGTGCGCCGCACAACCTGGTGCGCCACCCCGACGTGCCGCCAGCGGTGTTTGCCCACATGTGGCAAACCCTCAAGCAGGGCCAGCCGTGGATGGGTATCGTCAAGAACCGCTGCAAGTCCGGCGACCACTACTGGGTCAACGCCTATGTCACGCCGATCTTCGACAACAACCAGGTGGTCGGCTTCGAGTCGGTGCGGGTCAAGCCTACCGCCGAGCAGGTCCGCCGCGCCGAGGCGCTGTACCAGCGCATCAACCAGGGCAAGCCGCCGGTACCACGCCGGGACAAGTGGCTGCCGGTGCTGCAGGACTGGTTGCCGTTCATCCTGATCAGCCAGGTGGGCTTCCTGATCGGCAACTGGCTGGGCCATTCCTGGGGCTTCGCCCTGGCTGCCGGGCTTTCCGTACCGCTGGGCCTGCTGGGCCTGAGCTGGCAGCAGCGCGGCCTCAAGCGCCTGCTGCGCCTGGCCGAACAGACCACTTCCGACCCGCTGATCGCGCAGATGTACACCGACAGCCGTGGCGTGCAGGCGCGCCTGGAAATGGCCATGCTCAGCCAGGACGCGCGCATGAAAACCTGCCTGACCCGCCTGCAGGACAGCGCCGAACACCTCAGCGAACAGGCGCGCCAGTCCGACGAGCTGGCTCACAAGAGTTCTTCGGGCCTGGAACGCCAGCGGGTGGAGACCGAGCAGGTTGCCGCTGCGGTCAACCAGATGGCCGCCACCACCCAGGAAGTGGCCAACCACGTGCAGCGCACCGCAGATGCCACCCAGGAAGCCAACCGCCTGACCAGCCAGGGCCGGCAGATTGCCGGTGAAACCCGCGAGGCCATCGAGCGCCTGTCGGCGGCGGTGGGCGAGACCGGCCAGACGGTGACGCAACTGGCCAAGGACAGCGACGAGATTGGTGGCGTGGTCGATGTGATCAAGGGCATCGCCGACCAGACCAACCTGCTGGCGCTGAACGCGGCCATCGAAGCGGCACGTGCCGGTGAAATGGGCCGAGGCTTTGCCGTGGTGGCCGACGAAGTACGCCAGCTGGCCCAGCGCACTGCCGAATCCACAGGGCAGATCCACGGCCTGATCGCCAAGCTGCAACAAACCGCCAGCAATGCCGTGCTGACCATGGAAACCGGCCATCGCCAGGCGCAGGAAGGCGTCGACCGTGTGATGCAGGCCGACGAGGCGCTGGTGGGCATCAGTGAAGCGGTAGCCAACATTACCGACATGGCCACCCAGATTGCTGCGGCGACCGAGGAGCAGACTGCAGTGGCTGACGAGATCAGCCGCAACATCAGCACCATCGCCGACCTGGCCGACCAGACTGCCGAACAGGCCCAGCACTCGGCGCTGCTCAGCGAAGAGCTGACCAGCACGGCGGGTACCCAGTACTCGCTGGTGGAGCGGTTCAATCGCTAGGGCCCTGTAGGAGCGGCCTTGTGTCGCGATGGGCCGCGAAGCGGCCCCAGGAGTTCAGCGGTGATGCAAAGAATGCCGGGGCCGCTTCGCGGCCCATCGCGACACAAGGCCGCTCCTACAACGACCCCGTCCAGACTACCAATCCAGCTGCAAGCAGCTCTCGAAGTAGCGCTCTTCCCCGCTCAGCGGGTCTGCAAAGCGCAGGCTCTGCGCCAGCAACTTCAGCGGCCGCTGGTAGTCATCCTCTTCGTTGACCAACTGCGGATAGAACGGGTCATTGCAGATCCCCGCCCCCAATGCCGCCATATGCACACGCAACTGATGGGTCTTGCCAGTCACCGGCGACAGCCCGTAACGCCACAGCTCGCCATTCTTTTCCAGCACTTCGGCCAGGGTTTCGCTGTTGGCCTCCCCCTCTACCTCATGCATGCGGAAAAACGGCTCGCCATGTACCAGGCGGCTTTTGTGCACCAGCGGGAAATCGTGCTGCGGCATGGCCGCGGCAATGGCCTGGTAGCGCTTGTCGATACGCCGTTCGGGGAACAGCCGTTGGTAGGCACTGCGGCTCTGCGGGTTGGCGGAAAACAGCACAAGCCCGGCGGTATGCCGGTCGATTCGGTGCAACGGCACCAGGTGCGGGTTGCCCAGGCGGCGGATCAGGCGGCGCAGCAAGGTCTGCTCGACGTATTCGCCAGTCGGCGTCACTGGCAGGAAATGCGGCTTGTCGGCTACCACCAGGTGCTCATCCACATGCAGTACGGTCTCCTGCACCGGGATCGGCCGCTCGTTCGGCACCTCACGGAAGTAGTGCAAACGCATACCGCGCTTGTAAGGCAGTGCGGCAGAAACCGCCCGCCCCTCGGCATCCAGTACCCGGCCACGGGCAAAGCGGTCGAGCCACTGGGCGCGGTCGATGGCCTTGAAATGGTCACACAGACAGTCGAGCACCGTCGCCCAGTTACCGGGGGGCAGGCACACCGTGCTGGCTTGCTGGCGGGCGGGGTCGAAAGGCGTGGTCATGGCAGGGCTCGAAACGTTCACGGCCGCGCATTATCCCCCAAGCCCGCGCCCTCAACCAGCCTGGGCAATGGCCTCGCAGCGCTCCTTCAGCCAGCGCAACACCTGCACCGGCTCCCAGCGCCCAGGGTCGTAGAGGGCATACAGCAACCCCTGGTAGCCCACCACGTCCAGCCCACGGTGGTAGCCGGCACGCTGGAACAGGGCCTCGATCTCGGCGAAACAGGTATTGAAGTGGACCTTGCCGAACGGCGTACGGTCGTCGGTCACCAGGCCTTCGAGGCGCAGTTCCAGAACAGCGTCGGCCACCCGCTCGACGGGCATGCGGTTGACGCTGTACTTGAGTTGCTCGACATTGAGCATGGCTTCACCTCGATACTGTATTTATATACAGCATACGAACATCCCCTTGGCGCCGTCAATGCGCTTCATTGCAGGCCCGGCAGATAGCCGGTGCCTTTGCGGATGGTCAGCACCTGGCGCCGGGGGGCGCTACGCGACACGGCCAGGTGCACCCAGTCATCGAATTCGAGGATCAACTGGTCGAAGGGGATGGCGCTTTCGCTGATCCGGCGCACCACCTCGCGCGGGCTCACTTCAATCACCGTGAAGTCAGCTGCCAGCCCCTGCAGATGCTTGCTCGTCAGCGCCCCGCCAATGCGCTGGTTGACTGCGGGGCTGCGATAGCCGCTGCTGACGATGACTGGTGCACCGAACAGCGCGCGCACCTGCTCCAGTGCATTGCACAGCAACTGCAGGTTGGCACGGGCTTCGGCTGGAGGATTGTTGTCGAGCCCTTCCCTGGCGGCGAGCTGCGAAACGGTCATTTCATCAAGGGTGAAATGGGGGGAAATACGCATGGCTGGGTTCCTGATGACCGGTGAAGGATGCCGGCCTCAACGTGCCGGCAGCGGATCATCACAACGCACCACACTGCATGGAGCAGGGACAGACCTCCCCTTGTGCGATTACTGCGCGAGAAACGCCACCACCTGTTCGGCATCGAACGGCCAGTGCAGCTCGCCGCCATTGTCACAGCGGCGCAGCACCGGAATGATCAGGCCATAGCGTTCGAACAGGGCTTCGTTCTCGGCAATATCGACCAGCTCCACCAGCAGGCCATGGTCGACGAAGGGCATCAGCACGGCCTCGGCCACTTCACACAGGTGGCAGCCGAGGGTGCCGAACAGTTGGCATTCAGGCAGCATGGGGGCAAGTCCGGTTTGGCAGGGAGAAACCTATTCTAGGTCCGTACTGCCGTCCGTGCACCTGACCTGGCTCAATCCTGGCTGGTGGCGCCGATACGGTGCAGCGACAGGTCCGCGCCCTGGAACTCCTGCTCATGGCTCAAGCGCAGCCCGTGCAGCGCGCGGATTGCACCATACACGGCAAAACCGCCGGCCAATGCCACCACCACGCCCATCAGGCTGCCCAGCAACTGGCTGACCAGGCTGACACCGCCCATGCCACCCAGCACCTCCTGGCCGAAGATACCGCAGGCCATGCCACCCCAGACACCGCACAGGCCATGCAACGGCCACACCCCCAGCACATCGTCGATCTTCCAGCGGTTCTGCGCCGCGGTGAAGGTCCAGACGAACAGCGCGCCCGCCACCAGGCCGGTGGCCAGCGCACCAATCGGGTGCATCAGGTCGGAACCGGCACAAACCGCTACCAGCCCGGCCAGCGGCCCGTTATGCAGGAAGCCCGGGTCGTTACGCCCGGCCAGCAAGGCCGACAGGGTGCCACCGACCATGGCCATCAGCGAGTTGATCGCCACCAGGCCGCTGACACCCTGCAAGGTCTGGGCACTCATGACGTTGAAGCCGAACCAGCCGATGATCAGGATCCACGACCCCAATGCCAGGAAGGGAATGCTCGACGGCGCAAACGCCACCAGCCGGCCATCGCGGTAGCGCCCGCGGCGCGCGCCCAGCAGTAGCACCGCCGCCAGCGCCAGCCAACCACCCATGGCATGCACCACCACCGAGCCGGCAAAGTCATGGAACGGCGCGCCGAAGCGTGCCTGCAACCAGGCCTGAACGCCCAGGTTGCCGTTCCACACCACGCCCTCGAAGAACGGGTAGATGAACGCCACGATCAACGCCGTGGCACACAGTTGCGGCACGAAGCGCGCCCGCTCGGCGATACCCCCGGAGATGATCGCAGGGATCGCCGCTGCAAAGGTCAGCAGGAAGAAGCACTTGACCAGCGCATAGCCATGGTCGGCCGCCAGCGCCGCCGCTGGCTGGAAGAAGTTGACGCCGTAGGCGATCCAGTAGCCGATGAAGAAGTACACCAATGCCGAGATAGCGAAGTCGCTGAGAATTTTCGACAAGGCGTTGACCTGGTTCTTGTGGCGCACCGTGCCCACTTCGAGAAAAGCGAAGCCGGCGTGCATGGCCAGCACCAGAATGGCGCCCATGAGAATGAACAGGGTGTTGGAACCGTGGACCAGGGAGTCCATCGCGCTGTGCATGTTTTCCATGAAATAGGCAGACCTGCTGAAAAAGGCACCAGGACAGTTCAAGAACCTGCATCCCTGCACCGAATCGGTGCCAGCCCCCTGCCCTGTTTCGGTGAGCCGGGCGGAGCCTGCGTGGTTTTTTCTTGGGTTTGTCGTGGATTGGGTTAAGGTTTATCGGTATCCGTTGCGCTGGCGCCCCTATTCGGCGCAATACCTGCCTTGGGCGCCCCGCAACGTGGCAAAGCCTTAGCAAGGCCCATACCAGCGCCGGCACTTGAACCTTCCGCGCGTGCTATCACTCGAACTACCAACACTCATCGACAGGGAGACACCCATGGCCAGCAAATCGGCAAAGACTGCACAAGAGATATTGATGGCTGACTTCCAGGCACTGGTCCGCGACACCGAGAAGCTGCTGGCCGACACCGCCAACCTGGCCGGCGACCAGGCTGACGAATTGCGTGAACAGATCCACGACCGCCTGGCCCAGGCCCGCGAAAGCCTGCAGCTGACCCAGGACTCGGTGCGCGAGCGCGGCCAGGCAGCACTGGGCAGTGCCGAACAGTACGTGCAGGAAAAACCATGGCAGGCGATCGGCATTGCCGCTGGCGTCGGCCTGTTGATCGGCCTGCTGGCCAACCGGCGCTAAGGGGTTCCCATGGAGAACGACGCCAACGGCGCCAGCGCCTCGGGCAGGCGCCTGGGCGCGGCTGCCCTGGGGCTGCTGCACAGCCATATCGAACTGTTTGGCATCGAGTTGCAGGAGCAGAAGGGCCGCACCTTGAGCCTGCTGCTGTTCGCCGGCCTGGCCCTGGTATTCGCCCTGCTGCTGCTGACGGCGCTGTCCGGGCTGTTGCTGGTGTTGCTGTGGGACAGCTATCGCCTGGCCGGCATCATCGGCCTGTGCGTGTTCTACGGCATCGCCGCGCTGTATTGCGGCCTGCGTCTGAAGGCAGCAGTGTTCGACGAGTCGTCGCCCTTCGGCGCCACCCTCGAGGAACTTGCCAAGGACCGGGAGCGCCTGTTGCCATGAGCCTGCCAGAACTGCCAAACACCCGAAACCCGCGCGAACTGCGCAAGGCGCTGCTGCGCCTGCGCATGGAAATGCACCGCCAGGAAATCCGCCACGAGTCCGCGCAGTTGCTTGAGCCACTGCGCCGCGTGCGCGGCATGGGCAGCTCGCTGCACGACGGGCTGGGCATCAAGCATGCGCCGCTGTGGGGGATTGGCGCCGTGGTGGCGCTGGGTTTCCTCACCGGCAAGGGCGTGCGCAGCGGCAACCTGGCGCGGCTGTTGCGCCTGGGCACCAGCCTGCTGCCGCTGCTGCGCCTGTACCTGCAAGGCAGCCGCCGCCCCTGAGCGTTTTCCGTCGACTGCACCGACCCTATCGCCGGCAAGCCGGCTCCCACCTCGACCGCATCGGCCTCAAGCCATGTGCAATCCCTGTGGGAGCCGGCTTGCCGGCGATAGGGCCATTACGGGCTTACCCCTTGCGCTGCCCTTCCGGACACCGGAAGCTATACCCCTCGATCCACAGGAGACCGCGCCTTGGACTGGCACACCCTGCTCACCCGCGAACGCCTGGGCAAAGCCCTGTACAGCGCCGATGAACTCGGGCGCAGCCCCTTCCACAAGGACCACGACCGCATCATCTTCTCCGGTGCCTTCCGCCGCCTCGGGCGCAAGACCCAGGTGCACCCGGTTTCCAGCAACGACCATATCCACACACGCCTGACCCACTCGCTGGAAGTCAGCTGCGTCGGCCGCTCGCTGGGCATGCGCGTCGGCGAAACCCTGCGCGACAGCCTGCCGGACTGGTGCGCCCCCAGCGACCTGGGGATGATCGTGCAGTCGGCCTGCCTGGCCCATGACATCGGCAACCCACCGTTCGGCCACTCTGGCGAAGACGCCATCCGCCACTGGTTCCAGCAGGCCGCCGGGCGTGGCTGGCTGGACGACATGAGCGACGACGAGCGCGCCGACTTCCTCAACTTCGAAGGCAACGCCCAAGGCTTTCGCGTACTCACCCAGCTGGAGTACCACCAGTTCGACGGCGGTACCCGGCTGACCTATGCCACCCTCGGCACTTACCTGAAGTACCCGTGGAGCGCACGCCACGCCGACGCCCTGGGCTACAAGAAGCACAAGTTCGGCAGTTACCAGAGTGAACTGCCACTGCTCGAGCAGATCGCCCGCAAGCTCGGCCTGCCGCAACTGGAACACCAGCGCTGGGCGCGCCACCCGCTGGTCTACCTGATGGAGGCTGCGGATGACATCTGCTACGCGCTGATCGACCTGGAAGACGGCCTGGAAATGGAGTTGCTGCAGTACGCCGAAGTCGAAGCGCTGCTGCTCGACCTGGTCGGCGATGACCTGCCGGAAACCTACCGCCAGCTCGGCCCAGGCGACTCCCGGCGGCGCAAGCTGGCGATCCTGCGCGGCAAGGCCATCGAGCACCTGACCAACGCTGCCGCCCGCGCCTTCGTCGAGCAGCAACAAGCCTTGCTGGCCGGCCAGCTGGCGGGCGACCTGGTCGAACACATGCACGGCCCGGCCAAGCGCTGCGTGCTGCAGGCCAAGGACATGGCACGCAACAAGATCTTCCAGGACAAGCGCAAGACCCTGCACGAGATCGGCGCCTACACCACGCTGGAGATTCTGCTGAACACCTTCTGCGGCGCCGCCCTCGAACAGCACGGCGGACGCACGCCATCGTTCAAGAGCCGCCGGGTACTGGACCTTATCGGCAACAATGCCCCCGACCCACACGGCTCGCTGCACAGCGCCTTCCTGCGCATGATCGACTTCATCGCCGGGATGACCGACAGCTATGCCAGCGAAATGGCCCGGGAAATGACCGGGCGCTCCAGCCCGACCTGAGCCCTGCCGGTGCAGCCCGGGCATTGCCCGAAGCTGCACCGTGTATTGTGGGAAACTTCCTACATATACTGACGACAAGTTAAACAGCACGAATAAAAATAAATGAAAAGTTACCAATCACGCTTTGACATCGAGTTAAACGCGCCTGTCTCGTAGCCCGTTTTGTTTTATCTTGTAAGCCATTTCCCATATAGGGCTAATAGCCCTTCCTCGCATGCCCGACGACTTCCAACTGCGATATGGTGCCGCCTGTCACCCTCAATACCCCGCAGGGAAGTTGAACATGCATTCCCGTCATTTTGTGGACACACGACGAACGGACGTATCGATATAATCCCTGCGAAATCAGAGCCTTAAACTACCTGAGGACAATTTTTTGATACCACGAATTTGACACCGCAGTGCAAAGCACTACGATTCGTTCATTAATTCGGAGGGCTCTGCGATGCACTCATACGAACTGACCCCTACTCAAATCGTATTCCGCGCAGAATGGCCCGGCAAAAAAGGACTTAGGGAAACCAAAATTCACCGACCGACTCTCACATCCGAAGAAAGCCTTCACATGCTTTGCCGGCATGTACTAGAACTATGCAACCGAGGCACCCGTTTTTCAGCCGCACAGCGTATTAGAGTTCTGAAGCACTTGCTACGTTTCGCCAGAAAAGCATCAAAAACAATCCCTGAACCCGGAGATTCTAATTGGCGGACTTTCATCTATGAACACTTCATTTTTCATTTGTCTCACACAGAAAAACTGCGAGGGAGTGATGATAAATCGGATGAGTCATTACGCTTTGAGTGGCGGGGATCCCTTGTACTATACAAACATCTAAAACATAAAGGAATTATCCCCCGCAACATCGTTCTGCCGCTTATGAAGGAAGTTGGATTTAGTGGAGATGAGGGCGGATTGGATGTTCTAGACTCATGCGAAGAACAGCTTTGGGATCTGACAGATCCTGAAGTGCTCTGGCCGAAAACATTTCTAGTAGACAAAGAACTCAACATAACAACCGACAAATTTCTTGAAAACCTTCAATACAAATTAACAAAGCGCTCAGAGGGAATAATCAGAGCCTGCAGGAGTTACTGGGACAAACTAATTTACTGCCAAGCTATTGGTGCAAGCCTGATAAATTCTATACCGACCTCGAAAATTGAGCAGGTTTTAGAATCTGGCGATTTCTACATAAATGGAAAGCATATTGCCGACCCGCGAAATCCAGACGGAGTGGCTTGGTTTCTTTCAGTTATCGATTACTATTTCATGCACACGAGCGAGCTGAAATTTATTTCATATGAACTTATGAAAGAAATACCTTTTCTGCGACCGATTTGCAGCAGCCATAAAATCTTGGCGCGAATGAATAAACAGATCAGAGAGATTGCAGGAGAATACGGCGTACCCATGACTCGCATTAATGAGACATTGAACCGACTTCTGGGGCACATCTCAGCGAGGGATTGTGCCGCCGCCGCTGCAATTTTAATCGCCGAAAACCCTAGATTCACATCTATCTCGCTCCAAGAAGCAAATTACCTCTCGACCACTGACAAACCAGTACATTACTACAACAGTGATCTAGACTGCTTAATGTGGAGCGTCAGTAAACCACGTGCTAAAACGCGTAAAGCCTCACCTTTAACCCCAACCAGCCTGCAAATCTATACAGATGTAGTTCGCGCCACATTTAAGGCTCGACTGCACCTCATGCGCAATAACAACCCAGACTACAGAAAGTTGTTTTTGACATCAAGCTTCAACTGGGTTGGTATGAATACCGCCATTAATACCATGTTCACCGGCCCTCAAGGCTTTAACTTATACACAGTACTTGAGGCTGAATTAATCGAAGCTGGAGTTTTCAAGGAAAGTTTCTCTTTAAAAAGAATAAGAGGAACACAAGGTCTAATTGCCTTCCTCAAAGAAGGCACATACCAAGCCGTCGCGACTACGCTGGGAAACTCCATTGCAGTTGTCAAAGCTCACTATATACCTAAGTGGTTGATGTCTCGCTGGAATATTCGAATATTAAGGGTATTCCAAACCAAACTCATAGTATTAGCCACCAAAAATAAGCCCTGGCAAATTGAAGCGAGTGACTTCCTAACGAAGGAAGATCTGTTTGAGTTTGTCACAACCTCAGCAATTGAAGCCGACACCTCTGATCCAATCTCAATGGAGCTCAAACGCTATGCGAGAGAAATCACCGAGGATGCAGCGAAATTTTTAATCGAACCTCTGCTTCGGCACAAAGTCATTTTAAATCTAGACCCACTTGCATTCGCTGCCACCTTTCTGTTTGCAGAAATGCATAACCTAGCCAAAGCCGGAAACAAGCAATATCGAGATGAAAGAACCGGTATTTCGGCAGAGTCTTTGGTAACCCTTGCAAATCTTTTGCATGCAACCTATGAATCATGCCTAAATAATAAATCATGCCATCCAATCATCAATAACATTACTGGGCTTTCCGCGCCGAGCTTCCAACGAATATACACGCAAGCATTAAAGATCAAATCCGAACTTTCACAAAAAGTCTCAAGCGCAACTGCCAGCGCAGCTTAGAGCTTTATCATGCATAAAAAATCCAGCAAGCAAAAAGAATCCAAAGCGGTTCTCGAAAAACTTATCGCTCAGGCTCGTCAAAGTTTACAAAGCACACTTAAATACAATGCAAGCTGGCTCCTTGAAGGCGGTATCGGCTCGCCATCATGGAAGGTTGTCGGCTCAAATAAAAAAATCGAAACAATAAACTTTGAAGAGCCGCTTGCCAACCTCACGATTTTGACCGACCCTGAAAATAAACTCTTACTTGAAAGCATTCAAAAACAAGCCTTCTGCCTCCGCTCTGGATATCTTCATAGCAAAGTGTGCTACAAAGTTTGGCTGGATCATATTCGAGCCTATATCAATACGGCTAGCTGGCTATGTCTGCATGAGTCGCAATACCAGCCTCAAAAGTACGGATTCAAGCTACTTAATGAGAATGCCTGCAAAATCTTAATTGACGGCTACAGCAAAGGAGGCTGGGCTAGCGCCTTGGAATTCAAAGACAGAATAAGCGAGCATTTCTGTGAAATTACTGAAGAGCCGTATGACGGCTTAGAATTAACACAGAGCAATATTACTAAAATTTGCGAACACCTGAAAGCAAATAAATTATACATTAGCATTGGGAGTGACACCCTCAGCGACTCTGGATTGGTATCAAGAAAATACTTAGCAAAAATTTTAGGCACTCATCCTTCGGCATTCCAACATGTATCGATCCGAAATTTCCTAAGACAATTTGAAATCCCGCTCCAAAGCCATGTATTATCAGCAGGAAAATCGCGAAGGGGTATTTACAACTCCCACAGAACAGTAATTACTGGGCAAACAGAAACCAACACCGTAACCAAAAACACACTGACGCGCTTTATAGGAATTCTAAAAACTCTTGATGCCGGTAGTCACATACTTCCTGACATCATGCCATCCTTTGAACTCGATACCAAACAAAATTTAGACAACACAAAACATCGGGAAGGTGGCCACACTCAGAAAATTCCTCACTCGATCGGCATGTACGCATTAGAAAAATCAATTGAATGGATAATGGTGTACGGAAAACCAATAATACAATTAACGATCGCCATCGTAAAATCCATTAATAATCCCGAATTCATTAAAAACACTCCCAATCGCTATCTTAATCGTGAACGCCAGCGAGTGTTCGAGAGCATTGTGGCTTCGTACTGCACCGTTGCTTTTAACGGGCTTCCTGCTAAAAGCCTAACGGAATCTTTAGGCCTAACCAAGCTAACAAACAACTCAGCCAAAGCATGCACTAATAAAAACATGACACTAATGGTGGCACTGGATTGTTTGATCTCTGCCTTCGCCATTGTTATCGGCCTCACCAAACCTATCCGAGTGGCAGAGCTCGCGAAAATTGCACGAAGATCATTAAGCGCAGACGCTGATGGTGGAGGCGCATTTCTAAGCCACCCCTCGCTGAAAAAGGGCCTACCAACGACGCCAAATATCCGTCGCCCAATTCCGTATGTAACATCGGTAGCTATACAGCTCCTGGCTGTTCTTGGAAATAATTTGAAAGCCATTTATCAAGACGACTCACCTCACTCTGAGGATCTTTTCTATTTTCCGTCAGCTAAAGGTTTCAAATGTCCTGGCGGCATAAAGACTTCTGTCAGAATCGACAGTGCCATTAAAACCTTTTGCGATATTATCGAAATCCCAACTGACCAGCACGGCAGACGTTGGTACATAAAAATTCATGAGATGCGGAAATTTTTTATCCTAACAATGTCACGCCATGAACGAATCTTCAGTGACGATGCGCTTCGTCATCAAGCAGGTCATGCAGACAAAAGACATTTGGAAGCTTACCTGGGCGGCGACATACCTGACGAAGAAGTCATACAATACACCATAGAATCGATTGAAGACAAACTAATCGATCTAGAGCTCGGCAATGTGGATGAACATTCAAACCAGGGTCTTTCAGCCCTTTATAAAAAAACATTGAACACATTAAAAATTTCATCACTGAAATCTAAAAATCAATATGACTTTAATCAGTTTATTCGAGCTCTTTTAATAAATGAAAGCCTTTCAATCGTAACGTATACCATCAGACTAACCACTTACTCATCCGAAGTCATCGACACTGACATTGCAATAAAATACGGCGAAAACAAAGATGAAAAATTCGACAATTGAAAACATCCAAAAACGACACCAATGGATGCAAGACGTTCTAGCTGGCACAATAAAACTCAGCAAAACACAGCAGAGCAAATTAACCGACATGAAAACTTTTTGCGAGCTAGAAGTTTCCGGCTTATTCGGTAAAATAAGCTACAACACACTCAAAAACTTCTGCCTTCACAACTTTATACCAGGAGCCCCACCTAACACGAAAGACCACTGGGAGCATATGCTGTCAACACGTGAAAAAATCCACTCTATCTATACTACAACGTCAGCCGAAAACGAGTCAAAAAAACCGTCATTTAAAATACTCATCAATGAGGCATACAACCAAGCCCAGCTAGCCTCGATTGCATATCTTGAATTATTTAAATTCATAAAAACTATAGCCGAATCTGATTCAGCACTTAGCGCCCCCACGAAGCATACCATATTAAACTTTCTGTATGAGTCCCACTTAAAATTTGAGACGATAACTTCCTACTCCCCTCAAAAAAATAAAACCTGGAGCATTATCAAAGGAGGAAAAGAGGATGCCTAAATTTCAGCTTTATTATAAGAACATGAAAATTGAACTTCCTTGGAGCGTAAGCCATTCAAGAAAAACGGGCAGCCCCATTGTTAATAAGAAATGCTTATTAAATCAGGTTTACACATTCTGGCCCGATGGAACCCCGTGCACCCTAGTCAATATCTGGCTACAAACCATCACATTTAAGTCAACTGGCGAGTCAGCAGAAACATTTGCCTCACACATATCACACTATGTTCGCGACTGCTACAACTTACAAGTACAGCTTTTTGACGTGGACGACAATTACTTATGCGAATTTGCTGAGCGATTAACCGAAGAGAAAAAGCTCAAGTACAACGCAATTCAGAGCGCACGCAATGGAAATCACATTGCATATACGATCAGACGCGTCCTTGAGTTTTTAATTTGGTATCAAACAAATTACAGACTTATCTCTCAACCTAAATTGATTGGTGAGCTTGGCACCGGCGCGAGGGTAACAATAGAGTGGAGAACCGACAGCCGTGGACGTCCAACAATTTATCATCCCGCAATACCAACAAGAAGACCGCTAGTTGGCGACAAGAAACCGATGCCAGACGATTTCATAGGCAAACTAATTGATATGGCTAATTTACTCAGAGCGAAACCAAGAATCCCGTTTGGCTCTACTAATGGCCCTAAATATGAGCAACTGGTTGCGAAAAATGAATATCTTCATAGCAGGCGGATGATATCTTTGAAACTAACAATGCTTACAGGCCTCAGACCAGATGAGCTCAATAAATTACCTATCCACTTAAATTCAAACCCCATCGCCACTAGAAAATTATTTCTCCCCACTTTGAAAACAAGGCAAAAATCGCCACCAATTCGAGAATTCCCACTTACTCTTGAGGATGCTTTGGAGATATCAATTTACCTCAACGATCGCATTAAATTTTTAAACTTGATCTCTGCAAAACCTGAATCAGTTACAGCTTTCTTACTTAGTCAAGATGGAACCCCTGTAATGACCCGTTCACTAGCAAGGGATTTCAAGAGACTATGCGATCTATCAGGACTCAAAGATACACAGGTTTGTTTATCTATGTTTCGTCACCGTTTTATAACGACACAGATCGCATACGAAATCAAGAAAGAGTTGAGGCGAGACATAGCACAGAAAGACCTATGGCAGGAAGCAGTACAGCGAAAGATATTGTCACGAGTTGCAAAGCTAACTGGGCATACAGATCCCATGTCATTAAAACACTACTTTAACGAAGCATTCGCCATCGTATTAACCAACACGCACGAGATAACTATTAGTGAAACGGAGGCCTTGATCATCCGCCTAGAACACCAGATAGATGAGCTCTCAAAAAGCTCAGCAATCCATCACAACACTTTTCTCGCAGAGAAAATTGCCGTTCTGGAGACCACCGTAAAACAGTTAAAATTATCGCACAAAAGTCAATACGATAATTCAAATACCAAGTTGAATAGATAATAAATCTAGGCACTTTCCATTTTTAGCCAAGCACGATATGGAGAAGCGAAGAAACCATATCACTCGCTCGTCTCGCTCACGCAATTGTATTCATCGATGAGGCCACACTGGCACAGTGAAGCCGCACTAATGTAGCGATTCGCCCAAGGCCCCGGCTATATGTAGCTGGTAGTCGATCACTGTCTGGTAGAGATAGTCTGCTTCAAGGCGCAGCCGTTCAATCTCAGCAGGAGGTCGATTGTGAGCCACCGCATCGTTATAAGCTCGGATTGCTTCAAGCGCCTGCCTCAGCAGTGGCTCACCTGCTTCCGCCATACCCAAAAGCGTTCGCTTTACTTCAGACATCTCAGGTATTCCTCCATCGCTATCAGTGCAAGCGCGTCGTCGCTGAAACCTGACACTCAGGCAGCTCAGGTGCAAGCAACTGATGGTTCGACATGGAAGTTACCAAATCACTTACCAGATGCTGACGCTCTTGTCCAGATAGCTTGAGCATGCCCTTTCGGAGCCGGCTGTCGTGCCCCCCGGCGTGCGCCGTGGTCTCGGCCCTGCGGGCGTCCATCCGTCACGCCTACGCTTACCGCTTTTTGCGGAATCTAGTTTCGTAACGATCAGATACCAGCTTTACTAACGGAGGCCGTGATACAAGGTCTGCTGCCAACCTCACCAGGACATGCAAATCATGAAAGAGCTACGGACAGCTGCTGAAGTCCTTGAACGCCTTAGCCACAACCAGGATGCGTTGCGCGCCGCAGTCGAAGAACTAGCCAAATGGGTTGGTGATCGAGGAGCAAGCACTGTGGTTGGAAACGTGAACGGTGCCCTGGCGACCCTCGACGATAACATTGATGCCGTGCGGCAAGGCATAGCGGAACTGGTAGCGGCGAGCGTCAAGCCATAGGCGGGCTCATGACCGAACAATCGATGCAGTGCTGAGGCGGAAGGATGCCGATGGGTGAGACACCACACCTGATGGTCGCTACTTCCTAGTCAGAGGTCAGCTCTGCCGCTGCAGCAATCCCGCGCTTTCTGATGAGGATCGTCAGCACCTGGTGCACGCACTGATGGAGGCGCGGCGATTCGTCTTTGCAATACTTGAAACCGACTTCGGGCGGTTTTCTTTTGCTAACCCTATCGAACCAGTGGGTTTTGCATTCGAAACAAAAGCCTTGTATTTAGATGTCGCGACAATTACAGCGAGTTGATAGATTTTCCCGCAAAGTTTCCCGTCTAGGGGAAGTTCATGCGTAGAACTCATCTTGTTGGTTACTTTTACGAAGTTAATCTCGTAGATTAGGTCGAGCAGCCTGTGCTCGTGTGCCTGGCGTGCGAAGGTGTTGCTTTGCTTAAAAAGCGGTCTTCCTAAAGGGTAATGGAAAGAAAATGCTCGTCATGTATAACGCCCCCTTGAGCAGTGTCGCCTTAGTGTGATAAAACGACACCAGCTTGCTGGTTGACTGATGACTTAAGCCACAAGAATACCGCTGGGATTATTGCTTTCAATAATGTTAAATATAAGTGCCACCTAATGCGCAGCAGCGACAGGCTCCAAAAAATCTGTTGCCCCTATATCTTCCCATGTTTAGGTAGTTTGGTGCGTGCGAGGACTATGCCTTTTAGGCCATGATCAATTTGTTCGAGGCCTGCAGATGAAAAAGCGCTTTTGAAAATTCGGTGCTTTCGTTACTGGACTGCTCTGCAGTAGGATATGGGATAATATTTTTGCGGCCGGGCGTAGGTGGCTAGTGTGTTTTATATTATATGGGGTCTTAAAAGTGCCGCTTAGCTCAAACTCTTTGATTCATCTTACCAATTCAAAAGATGCTTTGTTCGGCATACTATCGGAAGGTTTCAGGGTAAAGTACTGTAAAGAGAAAATTAAGTTTGGCAAAGGCCAAATTTCTATCCACGTACCAATGGTAAGCTTTTGCGATATTCCATTGTCGCAGATTAAAGATCATATTGGTAGCTATGGCTCTTATGGTATCGGCCTATCAAAGGAGTGGGCTGTAAAGAATTTGTTAAACCCTGTGCTTTATGTTCAGCAAAAATCAAACCTGGCAACTTCTTATGAAAATGTTGCGCGGCATTATTTGGCAGATAAAGTGGAGACGGATGAGGCTATCAGGGCCTTTGATCATCTAATGGACGTGGCTAGGTATATGAAGAATTATGAAGGGCCGCTTGTTCGAAAGAGTGGTTCCCATAAAAGCTATCGGTTTTCTGATGAGCGCGAGTGGCGATATGTTCCAGAGATTTCATATCCCTGCGAGATCTTTTATAGGCATGATGAGTTTGATGAGGAAGCCAGGATTAAAGCCGCTAAGTCGTTAAGCGATCTAAGGCTGGGCTTTGAAGCAAGTGATATTAAGTACGTGATCATTGACAGTGAAGATGAAATTGATGAGGTGGTGGAGCATCTAGAGCGCATATGTGGAAAGAAATATTCCTACTCAGATCTTAAAAAGCTTACAACGCGAATTTTGACGGCTCAACAAATACGTACAGATATATGATTGCATTTGTTAGGATGATGGCTCTAGCTACCCACCATGTCCTCTTTTCACGGGACTAAGAGGGGCTGGGGGCCAATTGGTATCACCGGTATGCTAGTGAATTTCACCAGGCCGCTATAGAGCCTTAAGCATCTGCTCCAGGCTCTGATGCTCCCATGTCGACAACAGAGCATCCGCGTCCGAACACCCGAATCCAACTCCCAGCGCTGGCCATCGCCGCGTCTCCATCAGTGCGTGCACTAGGTTCTGACGATCCTCATCAGAAAGCGCGGGATTACTGCAGCGCCAGAGCTGACCTCTGTCTAGGAAGTAGCGACCGTCAGGTGTCGTTGTATGCGTACTGCGGATTTTCATGGCTGATACATCACAGACAACCAAGACATAGCTGGAACTCTAGGATTTCGCTTCCTCGAGACCGTACTTGGTCACACGAACCAAAGCTCAGGGCCATAAGCATGCTGTCTATGACATGGGAGGCAAAACAAAAGAGTACATTGGAACTCCTCAGGAAATTCAGCCTGTCAGTCAAGCCTCCGCAAGCTACCGTTCTAGCGCGGATGTGAGTCTTGGGTCTCTTCCGCAAGAAACAGAAGCCGCTCCCCACTGATCGCCGTTCAAGACTTCGCAATCCAGAGCGGCGGCGATGTATCCAGTAGCTAGACCAAACCGGTAGGTCACTTCATCTGCGCTCTTGTCTAACCCTGACCTTGCAGATCGACGAGGGATCTAAGAAGCGATGAGCACGTTGCGCTAATCTCCCATGGTCTGCACTGCCTTTATGCCTTCTTGGACTGCCTTTGGCGTTGCCGGAATCGCTTGATGAAATCAGCGTCGACTAGCTCATCGAATTCCAAGGCCAAGCCGCAGTTCACGAGTGAGGCCAAGGCGCTATCCGAGAGAGTGAAGCTGTTCGGTATAACCCCATACTCCCTCACCTTGTTGTCATCAACACGGGCCAAAAATGCCTTCACGAAGTCAGAGCGCCCTGATTTACGACTCTCTGTAGCCGCCGCAGTAGCCGGATCATTAGCGGAAATCTCAGCGCTCTCGGCATCGGCGCCGATGGCCTGGACGACCTCACTCAATGCTGGCCAATACTTCAGGTCAAACTGATACTGGAGGCGTTCCAGCTCATCCTTAACATAGCTTTCGTAATGATAATTGTGCTCAGAGGCATGGTGCACGATGTCCAGGATATGGTAGCGGGTACCTGAGTTGAAGCCTGAATAGTTATGAAGATCATCGCGTCGATCAAGCAAGGCTGCCATCTGGTCGGCAAGCTCGCTGATTCGGCTGTTGATCCCAACCAGCTCCTCTCGCGCCTGCCTGGCTGCACGGTTTTTCTCAGGGTTCCACCCATCAGCGGCATGAACGAAGGCATCCCAAAAAACATAGAGAGCCCTGGGGGGGGAGGCCAGTGCGGCATGAACCTCATCGTATACCTCCGCTAACTCGATGCGGCGTTTGAGCATTCCGGCGATGATGATGCGCACGTTCGGCCAGATGCACCTGGCTTGGAGATCCTCCATCATGGTGCGCAGAAGGGTTTCACATTGCGTTACAGCTTCAGTAGATGCGTGCACTCGGTTGTACCTGTTGGATAACGTGTGCCAAGGCTACATCTCGATATCCGACGTGGCGGTACCTATTTGAAATTCTTTTCCAGCCCGATAGGTACGCGCAGATCAGCTAGCCCTTTCGATGCGCTAATGGAGACCCTGAGCCTTGGCCAATCCGCAGGTAACTCACGGGGATCCAGCAGACTTGATTTCGCAGAAAGGTGCCCTTGCGTCTAAAGGATGCCAATAAGCCAGTCACCCAGGGAAGCGCCATGACAGATTTCTGCGTCTCAGCCGTAAAGTATGACCACACAGAGCAGCACATCGAGTGATATTGGAAGTCCATGAAGACTTTCCGAACCGCGTAGGAGACGTTGGGGATAGTCCTCGGGCATTCGTGGCGGATTTGATTCAGAAAGGATGCGCCACCTTCTAGGCCATCACACGCAATTCCTCCACGAAGAAGTGGGAGAATGGTGCGGCTTTGCATGTGATTGGTGATGAGTACTTGTCGACAGACCCGAACGACATCAAGAAATACAACCTTGGAAAGCTGCCCCGGTTTACCTGATAGTGCCCTGGCAAAATTGATTCGACAGTACACCACACCAATTTTTGGGTCTTAACGCTGGCGTCCATGCTGTACAGTGGGCGTCATGCATGCCATCGGAGCTGATTCGTAGTAAGCAGTGACGATCGCCTTGATCTAGCCAGAGTCGGCCACCTCTCCAGGCCATCCTGCGCTGAGCCACCGCTTGAGCAGTGCAAGGATTCGCGATGCCCAGATACCTCAGTAACAGCGCAATACGTCTTTTGGAAGCGAGCCAAGAATCTTTGGCCTTGGCGCTGCATTGCCTAGGCACTCCAAATCGGGGAAGTCTGAGAGTTGAGATAGCTCGATACTCACCCGCGATTGGATTGATCGGAGCCGCCGCTGAGCAAGCTTTGGCTGCGATTATCGTTCAGGTTCGGGGCGATGAGGCGCTCGCTGCATCCCCCACCCAGTACAAAAGTGCGCGACAGATTTTGTCGGACATGAGGGATGTACTCCGCGCGCCTATTCCTGCCAGCTCTTTCCTGACCGCAGGCGTAGCCGACCCCGCTCAACACCGCGAGTCGATACTACAGGCGTCAGAAGGATTTTCTGTGCTTTTCACCTACAGAGCGACCGGGCTCCATGCCGGCCTTGGTTTGTCTCGCACAGTGACACTGAAACAAGCCGTGAAGGTTCACAGTTTCCTTGAGCTCCTAGCCAAGTCAACACGTATCCGCGCCTATATGGATCGGCTGCCGATACCACCAGATGAAGTCATCGACCAGACTGTATTGGTTGATGACCTCATTCAGAAATTCCAAAGTACAGATGCAATGACCGAGCGGGTCAACGCCTTACGATCTTTGTTCCTGATCCTCCCCGAAGTCCCCCCAGAAGCACCGGAGTGGCTTGAAGCGTTTGACCGCTCCGTGGTGTCGCCACGCCCTGCCGACATCACCTTGCTTTTGGAAACACTTGAACGTGCGGCTCCAATGAGATTCCGTCGCATGAATGCAGGGGGCCAAGCACTACCAGTAGTTGTCCGGCCAAACGACCCAAATGCGTTACCCATCGCCTTGCAGGACATGCGCCAAGCCTTTGGCCACGCGCGTGAGCAGTTTGGCGCAGACGTGGGAAATGCAAATGGACGGCTCGATCAAGGTATTCTGGATCTGCCCCCAGAGTCCTTCTTGCTCGACTTGTGCCACCAAGGCCCTGAGCAACTACGCGAGACTCTGGATCGGCAGACGCTCACCGGGCAGGAGGTGTGGTCTTTCGTGGCTACTGCATTGAGCCAGCAAGGCACAGAGCGCCCATACTGGTTCCTGGTATCGATGGTCGACGATATCGGGCAGCTAATCGGCCAACTCCGCAGGGCTTCGACGGTATCTGCTCAGGGACAGTTCAAAGAACGCTGTACCGCAGCCATCAGAGCCCTTGAAGCCAAAAGACAGGAGCACACACTTCCGCCCGCTTCTGAAATTGCTACCTTTACCGTCACGCAATCTGCTGCCGCTGAGGCCGCACGAGATAGCATCCCCGACTCGATGGAACGTAACGAAGGCACTGTTCGTGAAGCATCTTTGGAAGCAATGCCGCCATTAGCCGCGTTGTATGCCGGCGAATTCACTGCCGGCCAGGCTTTTCCTGCGGTGTATGCGTCTGAGAATCCAAACTCTAAGAAATACTGGACTCGTCAGTTGCTCATAGCAGCGACCGATGCCAGCGACCGCTCAATGCTCATCACTGTCCTGCGAGACCCTGAATTCGCCAACCTAAAGACGGATGCTCGAAAAGCGCTGCGCCTGGTGGATATTCTGACCTATGGGCCGAATATCGAACTAGGGTGACCTCGATCCGTTCAACGACATCGGAGCCTTCCTTCGCATGCCTCGAACCCAGCAAAACCTCACCAGCCTGAGAGACACCTTCAGCCAGATCTTGGGCAACCAGAAAGACCACTACACGGATACACGGATCCCTGAATTGCTTTTCAGGCTAGGGCTGGATGATTGCACTGAGTACAGCTCCAAGCGGCGACACCTTGAGAAAGCAGTAGAGAATGCAAGCGATGCGCAAATGGTGGCTGCTACTCAGAGGGCTTTAGAACTGATTGGCTTCGATGTTCACGAGCGCGACCAGCTTCAAGAGCTGGTGTGGGACGATGGAACAGCGCCTGTCATTCCTGGTCGCTACCGTCGAGAGCTGGCGGAAAAGCTCAACACCATGGAGCTGTACCTGGACAGGGCTGCGTTTGAACAGGTGCTCAGCGAACTCTGGCAACTCGACACGCTCTCGGTCACTGACTTCACTTGGTCGACTCCGACACTTCGCAAGGAAATTATCCGGCACTACATTGAAAATTCCGACTGGGATGCTGTGACGCTGTTCGACAAGCTCGGAGCGTTTCAGTCCTCGCACGCCCGGTTTGGGCGCTTCATCGAGGCCCTGGCTTCGTCGCGGGTGCTGCCCAGCGAATCAGCTCAGCGAAACTTCATCGAAATCGTCAACGGCACCCTCTCGGCGTGTGGCGTCCACGTTGTTGTTGGCGTGGGAGAGGATGCGTTCCTGACTGCATCGCTGGCCTACATGGGATCAGGCAAGCAATCATCTCCCAAGAATCTGATCTTTGCTTCGACCGCGAAGCCAGACCTACGCTTGGGCAACGCGCTGGACAACGATATCGAGATCGTAACCGGCGCTGAAAATGTCTTGATCTATGACCGCCCGATCGGGAGTTCAGGGCTACTTTGGCGCGATCTGCAGGCCTGGTATTCCCAGACCTACAGTATCGATGAACTCCAAGCCAAAAATCGTTTGTATCGACGCTTAGAAGCCTGCCTGCCGAAGTCATCGCCACCTCAAGCCCTCGCCTTTTCGAGCTTCTACAAAGCCTTCACAACTGCGATTCCTGAGCTTCCGGCCTTGTTACCCGAAGTCTGGTTCCACTGGGATCCTCAAACGGTCTCAAAACGCGGCAAACAGGCTCTGCTAAGAGCGCGCATGGACTTCCTTCTCCTGCTTCCAGGCGGGGTTCGAGTTGTCATCGAAATCGACGGCAAAGAACACTACACAGATCCAACCGGGCGCCCTAGTCCTCGCGTCTATGCCGAAATGATGGCCGCTGACAGGGCCCTAAGACTCGTGGGATACGAGGTCTATCGTTTTGGTGCTTATGAGCTCGGGCAGTCCAACGCAGAGGAGGTGCTCATCAGCTTCTACCGCTCACTATTTGAGCGTTACTCTCTGCTGTCAGCTTGATGATTGCGGGCCTGAACGCGGCGTAGATATTGTGTGCAACACACTTTAACTGGATAAATAACCAGTTAAGTTAGACTGTCAATTTACGCTCAACTGTAGACCCGAAACTGGCCATTTGATAGCGTCGTAAAACAGGGTGAGAAGTACCACCTACACGATACCCGAGGCACGGCTCAGTTTTCCTCGGAAATGGACTAATCGACACGCGTGGCAAGGCAGGCGAGCTTTGATTATTACACCAGCAGGCCCCTTCAATGGAACGACTTGGGAGGCGACGCTTCAGCTCGTTCTGAAATCAAAATTTGGCGCCGATGGCTACCAGCATGTGCCTGCCACACCAGGTGACTTTGGCATCGAAGGTTTCACCAAGCACACCGGGCTCGCCTTCCAATGCTACTGCCCTGATGCGCTGTATGAGCGCACCGTGCTGAACAGGAAGCAGCAGGACAAAATCACCCGCGACCTGAAGAAGCTCAAGGACAACCAGGCTAGCCTCCAAGGAATTTTGGGCCCCACTAAAATCAAGGACTGGTATTTCATCACCCCTGAAATCGCCCACAATGCGTTGCTGACCCATGCGCAGAGGAAGCAGGATGAAGTCAGGGCTTGGGCCCTACCGCACTTGGATGAAAACTTTACGGTGCTGGTTCAAGATATCGACTTTTACATCCAAGAAATAAACCAGCACCGAATCTCGGCTGGAATTCCGATCTCTATTGGTCAAGACAAACAGACAATCCCGAAAGTCAACGAGGACTTGACCTCTTATGACGAAAATTTGGAGCGAAAGACTCAACTACGGATGTCTGAGAAAGGCGAGCGAGCTATTGCCGCGCTTTTCAAAATGACCAAAAACTCCTTCCTTGATCACGATAGTTTCTTTCAAGGGCTCTACGACAAGTCCCCCCAGACCTACTTCCAAGTTGCGAAGACCTTGAATGGTTTTGAGGAAAATGTTGAAGAATGGAGCTTGACCACTTCAGCGCATCCCGATGTACTGGTCGAGATGATCAAGGATCGTCTAGCCGCTCGATTGCTGGGCGATGACCAGCTGAACATTGATGGAAAACTCACGGACGACATAGTGCGCAGAACAGTCGCCCGTTGGCTCGCTGTCTGCCAACTGGACTTCTATAGCTGATGGCAACGATCAAGTTCACACCAAGACCCATGCCGGTTCTGACTGAGCTCAGGCCTATGTATAAGATTTGCCAGGCGCTGCTGATTCTCCACCTATGTGGCCATGGCAATAAGTGCAGTTTGGTCAAACTTCACCTGATGCACTGGGCCATGAAGTCCCCAAAGCGGATGGAAACGATGACCTTGGCCGCAAAGCTTGGCCAAATTAGCCTCCCCGTCTGGGGATTCGATCCTGCGCTCTCAATCGCCTTGCAACTTGCATTTAGAGATGGGCTGATCGAAGCGACCACCACCGGTTTCAAGTTGCTTCCCAAAGGCCTACAACTGGTAACGGACATCATGAGTGATGGCACCGTTATGGCTGATGAGAAAACCACGCTTTCCAAGATTGGTCGCAAGATCACTGAAAGCATGGTCAAAACCATATCCAAGGAATGGGAATAACCTTGATCATCAAACGCATCAAAATCGCAATCGAAACGACCGGTGGCCCGTTCGGCTTCATGGCTGAGTTTTCACGCAACCTCAATATTATCCGCGGTCGAAACTCCGCAGGTAAAAGCACCATTGTCCACAGCATCCTCTACGCCCTGGGCATGGAGGAGTTGATTGGTGCTCAGAATGCCGAGGCGCTGACGTATGTGCTCAAAGACCACGTGGAGTTTGATGACACGAAGCACTATGTAACTCGCTCCATGGTTATCATGGAAATGGAATCGAGCGGCAAGACGATCACCATCACTAGGAAGATCAAAGAAGATGGTGTAAACCCGAAGCTGGTCGAAATCCAAGAGTGTGCGGCCCTCACTAAAGGGGAAACAGCTCCGATCCTCTACCGGTTCCTACATGACGGCGGAAGCGCCCAACTGCGAGAGGGGTTCTACACCTACCTGGAGCATTTCTTGGGGCTGAGATTGCCCATGGTGCCCCACACGAACGGTAAGCAGGTCAAGTTGTACCTACAGTACATCTTTGCGGCGATGGCCATTGAGCAAAAGCGAGGATGGACGGACTACATTGCCAACCTACCCTACTTCGGCGTCAAAGAGGCTCGGATCAAGATTGTTGACTTCCTGGTTGGCACCAATGTGTTTGAGATGGATGCTATTCGTGCCCGTCTCGACCATGAGTCGCTGGAGTTGAATACGTCTTGGCAAGATACCTACCGGGCAATCACTAACGACGCCTTGAAAAGCTCGATGAAGGTGCAGAAGCTTCCAAGAAGTCCAGTAGTGGATTTCCAGCCGGCGAGCGTGACTTACATGAAGTCCACCCTTCAGGGCCTGATCGATCTGGACACGCACAAGAGCAATCAGATTCAAGCCCTGAAGAGGTTGACTGATGAAGAACTCAAATGGAAAGACTCTGCGCCTGAGGATACACTAAAGCTCATTGAGCAAGAGACCGCTAAGCTTCAAGAGCTGACGGTTGCATTCGAGGCTTGCGTGGGTGAGCTCACGTTGCACCGTGCAGCGAGAAACGCCAACGCCCTTCACCAACGCCAAGCCGAGGAAGAGCTGTCAAAAAATCAGGCAGCCCAGAAACTGATTCGATACGGTGCGTCACTCGAGTTGGATGTTGCCAGTGACGTCTGTCCGGCATGCCAACAGAATATTGGCCACTCCCTTACTGACCTCCATGAAAGCACTCCGCACATGGATATCGCGACCAACATCGATTATCTGAAGTCCCAGATAAAAATGCTGGAGCGTGATACTGCCGGGATCGAGCAGTCCGTCAAAGAGACCATGGTGGTCAGCGAAGAGCTCTCCAAGCGGATTGCTCAATCCAAGGATAAACTACGTGCGCTGAAAGCTGATCTCACGACCAATGCCGTAGTATCGAAGGCCAATCTGCGCCAGCAGTTGCAGATTGAGCTGAGCATTGAGGAGGCCTCCCTGTTTCTTCAACGTAATGAAGAGCAGCTGGAAACGCTGGTCGACCTCTCGGCACGCTTCAAGCAGAATCAGAAAAGTAGGTCTGAACTGCCGAAAGAGCACTACTCAGACGCTGACCTGGCCAAGTACGACTTGTTTGGAAAGATTTTCCGCTCCAACGTCGCGTCGTTCGACTACCACAGCGCCCCAGTTTCAGACATCAAGTTCAACGTAGACAATCTACTTCCAGAACTCGACAAAATTGAACTTCGAGAGATTTACCGGAAAGATTTCAGCGAGCGCAAAGCTGCCGCTGCCTCCAGTGCCTCCAAAACCAGTTCCAACATCGCACGCGAGTCGAGTGCTAGTGACTTCGTAAGGCTGATCTGGAGTTATATCCTCACTCTGTACGAGACGTCCGCGCATTTCACGGTTAATGGAAATCACCCTGGCTTCATCCTCCTCGACGAGCCAGGTCAGCACTCGATGGCCACTAAAAGTCAGCTCGCATTGCTTCAAAAACTCTCCGCTTCAAAGAACCTACAGAGCATCGTTGCTGCTTCGTTCGATGACAGTGACGCGGCCTACAACGAGGCCACTCACAACGTTCAGTTCAAGCTCATCCACCTCGGTGACAAGGCTATTGTGCCGAACGGGGATACGGTGCTAACTGGGGAATGAGTGGCAGAAATTCTTGGGTGCATTGGGATACGGGCCGGTGAGTGAGTAGCACATCATCGCTGGCATCTTCTCGATATGACAGTGAAGTTGCGGTGCGGGCTGCGGTGCCGCTTCAGTCGACCATTTGGGAACACGTGAAAATCGCCATAGAAAAAGCCCCCAATCGGGGGCTTTAGCAAACAACCGGTAGAACATTTCACTGGGCGAGCCAGCTTTCCACTACATCGGAGCCGTACTCGGCTTTCCATTCCTTCAGCAGCTTGTGATTGCCACCCTTGGTCTCAATGATTTCGCCGTTGAGCGGGTTCTTGTACCGCTTCACCTGGCGGGCGCGACGCGAGGCCTTTTCAGTTGCAGCCGGAGCAGCTGCACGGAGGCAGGCCTGAGGATCCAGGATGTTAATGATGTCGCGAAGGCTGTAGCCGTACTCAGCCAGTAAGCCCCGCAGTTTGGTCTCAAATTCAATCTCTTTCTGAAGCTCGGAAGAGCCTTTCATGGATTCCAGTTCAGCCAGTTGCTCAGCCAATTTTTGTTCTAGCTGACGGAATTCGGCCAGACGAGACATGGGTAATCCTCGATACAATTAGTAGGAAACAGACTGCCATACTAAACTATCAAGGGTTGTTTTGTTTACCTCTGGATAGCGCTCGCCCGCCGAGAAGCTCATGCATGGCAACGAACGCCGCTCCACCACTTTCAGCCAAAGGCAGTCGCTTGCTAGCATACCTGTATGACGCATTTGGCGGCACGCGTGATTGGCATTCCGGTGCTCTGCTATCGCTGCTGACTGGCCTTCCTGATAATGTTTAGCGAGTCAGATAACCCATCGCTGCTGAAGACATACAAAAAACATTTTTCAAACCCCCAGTGGCCACACTCTCAGAACGAGTCTGACTTGGCTGAATAGGCTCAGCCCCATGCAGCGGGGTTCAACCCTCAACGTAGCAGACCAAGCCTATGGGCACGCACGCGCCTGCTCATAACGTGCGGGATAGCGATGCAACCACTGGTCAAGCAGGGAGCTATTGACAGCGGCAGTATGACAGCACGATACTTTTCACTGAAGCTTACAGGCAGATTTTTTGCCGCGTTTCGTCGGCATTTGAAACCATCGTGTCGGAGATTGCTTCGACGTGACTCACAACTGGGCGCTTCGGAATACCCTGCCGGGACGCATATGAGTGCCTGTAAGCTTCCGCTTTTAAACAAGGAAGTTGCATGTCCGAACTGCAACAGCTCCAGAAAGCCGCCTCTCTTCATGACTTGGCAGCCATCCTTAATTATACGCCGAGCGCCTTATCGTACCTAGTGTACAAGAGGCCTTTGAAATATACCCAGTTCACAATCCCTAAAAGTAATGGCACGCCGCGCAAAATCTGCGCACCTTGCGATGAGTTAAAAGCCCTTCAGAAGCAAGTCAAAACCCTCTTGGACAAATGCTTGGCTACCATCGAGAACGCTGGCCAGGCTCGGGGAGCGATTTCTCACGGATTCAAAGCAGGGCATTCCATTATCACCAATGCTGAAACCCACAAAAAAAGAAGATATGTGTTTAACGTAGACCTTGAGGGTTTCTTCGACTCTATTCATATGGGTAGGATTCGTGGCTTCTTAATCAGCAACAAGGATTTCAAGCTTAACCCTAAAGTAGCTACTGTCTTGGCACAGATAATGTGTCATGACAACAAACTGCCCCAAGGTAGCCCTACCTCACCAGTAGCCTCCAATCTGATTGGCCACTTGTTGGATTTACGGCTTGTCCAGTTAGCAAAGAGAAATGGTTGTTCATATTCACGCTACGCTGATGACTTAACCTTCTCAACCAACAAGAAAAATTTTCCTGAAGAGATCGCTTCTTCTGACGAAAGCGGGAATTGTTGGACGGCGGGGCCGTCGCTGACAAAAATAATCCAAAAAAGCGGATTCGAGCTTAACCACAGTAAGACTCGCATGCAGTATCGTACCAATAGACAGTCCGTGACCGGCCTAGTCGTTAACCAGGTAACTAATACTCCTGCGGAGGTTCGACGCACCGCTCGAGCCATGGCTTTTAATCTGTTCAATAAAGGTTACTACCTGATCAAGGACGAAGTGGCAGGAACGGAGAAAGCGAAAAACCCAATGATCAGAGACTATACCCAGCTGGCATTGCTTGACGGGCTGTTTAGCTTCATATACATGGTTGATCAGTTTAATCGCAAGAAGGTCGTGGAGAACAGCAGCGTAAAAATCGAGTCCATTAAGAAGACCAGTCTTGAAATAGTTCATGGGGACTTCTTGTTTTATAAGAACTTCTATGCCTCCCCGCTACCGACTATTATGTGCGAAGGGAAAACGGACAACGTTTACCTTACATGCGCCATGAAGTCTCTAATGGAAAAATTTCCAAGACTCTGCAAGCCTAATAAAGATGGTAAGCCAGCGCTAAGAGTCCGTTTCATAAACTACTCGGATCTGACTCACAGGGCACTAGACCTGAATGGGGGATCACCAGATCTCGCTGCTTTTATCCGATCATATGCAAAAAATTGTGGGAAATACAAAGCACACCCTCCTTTAAGCCCAACCATTATAGTTGTGGATAACGACAGCGGCTCTGATCCAATATTCAAAGCGATCAAAGATGTCACTGGAAATCGCTACACAATCCCCAATGGAAAGGGAACTGCTTTAGATAAATCTCAAACTACTTATTATATCGCCCAAAATTTATCAGTAGTTTTGACCCCATTAAAAAAAGATGGCCAGCCGACCATGATGGAAGATTTTTTTCCAGCCAAAGTATTACAGGCCACTTGGGACAAAAAAACCTTCGAAGTTCTGAGCAAGTCCCCCAACAAGAACACGTACAGCAAAAACACGTTTGCACAAAAGATCGTGAAACCCGACCGCGCAAATATTGACTTCAAGGGATTTTCGCCAATTTTAAAATCGATAAGCCAGATCATCAGGAGCTATCACGTAGACAAGTCAGTGGTCGCAAAAAACTTACCGCCCAAACCAGCTATGCCAGCAAAACCAGCTACACCTTAGTCATCGGTAGGACTTAATGACCCGCTCCACACACCTGCTGTGCATGACTGTGAGCAGGCGGACGCTTGGCGAGGGAGAAGAGTTCGATGCTAACTGCGTACAGCTTCGCGGACAGGGTTACCTGTATATTTGCAAGGCTAGTTATCTATTACAAAAATTTGCTCTGACCTACGTCCCAACCGCAAAGTTCCTGAGGCCTGACCGCAAATAACTTGCATTACTTTCTAATCAGACCTGCAGTAGGAGCAAATACTTAACGCTAGCCAGTCACCATGTCATCCTCGTCAGCAGCAAACAAAAATGCGACATATTTGTTTGCTGCCACTAAAAACTCCAACAGATCACGAGCATTAGAGCTGATGAGAGAGACCGGATACTTAGGATACTCGCCAGCGTGAGCAGAAGCATTCATAAGCTGGTAAACCTGAAAGGCGGCCAACAATAAAGAATGCCAATTCTTAGCAGCAACAATAGTTTTATTACTAGGCCTAAGCATGATGCCAAAAAGCGTAGGCCTTAACAATTCCACCGAATTATCCGCGACTGCCTCCTGAAACTTAGCCGACAGCGATGAGAGCTGATCTGGCGAGCTCTTCAATACTTGCGAAAACAAGAGCGACATCAGACAAGACTTACTTGTTGAATTTGGGCGATAACCCTTAGGGTCGTTAACACTCTTCAAGAAAGTTTCAAAGCTAACCAGCATCGCTTCTGTACCACCACCGCCAGGGTTAATCGTATCAAGGAGCGCCCGAACCTTGCCAGACTTGACTACAGAGATTTGGCGCAGGCGTTCAACAATACTGCACTCCAAATCATATAACGCAGCGGACATCAAATCTATTTGCGCGCCTGGACAATTCAGCAGTTCAGTCTCCGCACACCAAAGCAAGTCCGATATGTGCAAGTATGCTTCAACGCCACCCATAATTGGAAACCATCGCGGCAGAACAACTGGCGAACTAATTTGAGAAAGATTGAAATTCTCCTTGAGCAGTAGAATTATCGTAATCTTCTGATCACGAACAACCTTTAAGTCTTCGAAGCTTTTCTTATGTGATTCAAGCAGCCTCGAAAAATCGGACATCACCGCATTCGCACTCAGGAACAGGGGTTCCCGAAGTACTATCGGCACGATTACTTCAGCCCCCTCATCCTTTCTCAAGGCCTCAGCTAACGCATCTCTTGATCCCTGTGGTATTTTGAGCCAGAACAGGCGTATGCTTGTGCTTGCCCCCCACTCAATAGTACCCAGCAGATTCGATATAGTTTTGGCATCCATTTCCATTAGATAATCTCCGGCGTTGAGCAGGCTGCGAGCCTTGCCATTAGTCGTACTGCAGGCTTGACATGTCCATCATCGTGCTTCAAAAAGTTAGATCGAATACCTGACACCAGAAGAACCTGCGGGGTAGTGGTGCTACCTGCAAGAGACTGTGTGGCTAATTCGTTGTACCTAGCAATCGGACAAGCAAGCGCGCGAGGATGTTTCAACCCTATCTGGTGAAGCACGCGTGCGACCGCATAAAGCCACAACTCACTCTTCCTCGTCTGATCGCTTAGATAACCTGAGAATTGATATTTAAAGAATGAGTAATATGGACTTCTGCTTAGCACAGACAGAGTCAACCGTGCTTTCGCAAACTGATCAAAGCGATTAGCATCCAAAGAACTAGCAGCAGCAACATTGTTAAGTGTTAACCAATCGCAGAAGTCGACCATCAAATTTACAGTCAGATACGGATGACCGCTCGTTTCAGCATAGACGGCATCAATAAAGGAAGACGTATACTGAAGATTTTGCGTAAGAACTTTTTTGAGGAACTGGCCAAACTCAGAGTCGACGGCCCCAACATGGTGCTCGAACAATGGAAAGTGATGCTGCTTAACCAATGGACTGAGTTGATTCTGGGCAGGGAAGATGTGATATGCATCTGGGCTTTGCCCCATAAAGATAAGCAAATTCTTCGATGCGAACCGCACCATTTGACTTAGCAAAGGCAAACCCAGATTGAACTTTACCATGGGATTGGCTGAGGCCATAGCGTCAAGCATGCCGAAGAGTGTCTCATACTCGTCGAGCAAGAAAATCACTTTCCCATTTGATTTTTCAACTCCCGCACTGACCAAGCACTCTCTGATAACTTTTTCGAAGAAATCATTCGGAATAGGCATTGAAGCTTGCAAAGCTTCCTTAATCCGCTGCTCAAAAATATTATGATGCAACAGGTCAGTAACCTGATCCATCGTTTGGAACAGTACTGCAGACCTTCCTGACAAACTAGTCGCAGCCGTTGTCTTACCTGATCGCCTAACGCTGCACCACAGATGAATGCCAGTTCCAAATTCAAACCGCTCCAACAACACTCTTACACTATGTCTTTCAACGGTAAATAGTCGCCTAGAATCCGGATCTTCCAGAGGAAACTCAGTTGCGTAGTTGTGCCTGATGACTTGAGCGCCCTCTAGATCAGCATTGAACCTAATCTGCTTCTCCAGTTCACCACGAACAATTTCTGAGAGATCATAAGCTGCCTCAGACGTGCCAGCACTCTTTGATGCATCAACAAAATTTGATTGATCGTGTTGCTCAATCCAACTCTTGACGATTGGGCTTGCCTTCAACACCACTACATTTGAACGACCAGAAACTACCTGCTCCACTTCAACGAGCTCCGCAATCTCATCAGAGAAAAATGAAACTGCAGAAACCTCAGATGCAATACCACCATTTACCGAGAACAGCGTAACGCCTAAACCCAACGGATAGGTTTGATACACCCTACTGATTCGAGTAATTAGATAATCATCGCCATTAAATTTGTTGCATACGCCATCTATTGCAAGCAAAACTGGCAAAACAGTATCGAAGATACCTGTAAGCGGCGCCAAAGTAACCTCAGACTTCTGCATCAAAGACAATGCATCGGCACCGCTGACAAAACCAAGGGCAGGCACCCACTGCTTGTAACTGCTGCAAAGCTTCTCCCAGCCTAAGGTCTGCGCATACCCCTCAAGCACACCAGTTAACAATGCTGAAGCAATATTACGGTGTAGTCGAGACTGGTTAGAATTTAAAATCTTTTCTTGGCTATCCACATGGAGATTCATTATCAAGTACAAGAACTGCTGAAGGCCGCCCAGTGATTTATACTGAACCGCCTCTTCACTTAGCCCATGCTGCTGAGAGTATGCCACCCCCCTAGAAGAAATACTGAGAGCATGCTCTACAAAAAGCTTTCTTACTAGCGACAACGATTCCGACCAACTCTCTTCCTGCTCCAAACGGTCATACAAGTCCTTATACACGAAGCCGACAGTATCACGATAGTAAGTGGCCCATTGGAAAATATGAGAGCTCAGAAGCTTATTTAAGCGTCGTGCATATTCCGACACATCAAAAGCTGATATGCCACCCCGTTGGACTACACCATCCCTCTGATTCGCTCCACCAGTATTAAGGCGCGCATCCAAAAGCAAAGACAACTTGTCTTTTCGCTTACGGAAAAACCTACCAATGACCTCACGCAACTCGGGGAGTACCAAAGATAATTCTTCACGAGCTGCGCCCTTTATTAGCCCTACCAAAAGTTCTTCAGCTTGACCCATCGCGGTGGAATCGATTTTGGCATGAGCTGCTGCTAAGATTTGACGTGTATTTCCACTTGCACCCACCATAATTCGTCCCTGCATTCTATAATTTCAGATTTAACGCAAGCTCATTGAGCCCCAAAAATTAGTAGGAGCCCACCCGATTGCCGGTCACTAGCAATAATCCAGTACCGAATTAGCCTTTTAATGGAAGAAGCCATGAAGTCGCTCTCATTCTGTGGCGCAACTGATCCATGCCAAGCTCCTGCTGCCTTCCTATCCTTCTTGGCGACGGCTACCGGCATCAGCGTATCCCTAGCCAATAGCACAATACTATCGCCATTGGGCTGTACAGGGGAACCCGGTTTCTCATCTCTGCAGTTACCTGGGTGGGTAGCGGGCGCCCACTAGGTAAGGGACTCGGACGTGGTTTAGCGGCCTTTACGGATTGCCGGGAGGCAAGGTAACTATGGTTTTCAGGACAAATGGACACCGTCAAATAATTACCAAACGCCACCCTTGCGAAAGACATTACCTTGCCGTTCTGCCATCGCCTATCTGCTGATCAGGACTTAATCTGCCTACTGAGGCGAGGTCAGATATCTATGCGCGCAGCTCTCTCGCCCCATGCGCTGCTCTTAACGCCTGCGCGGTGAAAACAGGCGATTGAATTTACGCATGATAACTTCGACAAGGTTTGATCATTGGAGCATACCGCTTGATGCACGCAATCTGCCGCTGGTTTTACGCCACACAGAGTCACGCTCCGTCATTTTCAAACGATGCTAAGGGTAAGCGCCAAGCCGCATACTGAAAGCGACTGGTAGACAACATCCACAGCAGCAACACTGAGCAAGACTTTCGCGAAGCTAGAGGCAAAGCAGAGGGCTACATTCTTGGGTTTGTGGAAGCAGGTCATCTCGATCGCGACGGAAAACGCAATGATCATCCGCAGCTTTCACCGGCGGCAAATCTCCTCCGCACCCTGCTCGCAGCTTTGTAGCAGCTAACGGCTAGCAGCCATTAGGTTACTGCTTTTGCCTGGGCGGTACGGACTGAGCGCTCGTTGTACCCATCGTCTTGGGGCGCGAGTATGGCAAAACCGTGACCATGGCGCGCGCCCCAAGAACATGGCTTTTTCCGCGAAGCGGGCTGCAAGCGGGGCGCGCAGGAATAAGGATGGAAGCCCACAGCGCCAAAAAAATTATGGCTTGACTCACGACAGCCGTGCCGCATGGCCACGTAACAACGTTCGATATTAATCAGTGATTAGAAATTAAAGTCTCAGAGAGTGATCCGCCGAGCCAGTCAGCGACCACATAAGTACTGCTCAAGGTTTGTACTACCAAGAAACCTTCAACAGCTTCACTATTCATGATTAACGATGTACGTATTGTGTTACCGTCGCCGAAGCGACCTCCTTTATCTGCGAAGACCACTCCCTCTAGGTACATATTGCTTGGCCCATAAGCAGCTGCCGAGATAAATGCTGTAACTGTAACACCGAAATCTTTCCGCATAGCGTTGACAACACTAGTTGGCAAAGTGGCAGCCCAAGGCGTATCAGCATGATACGTAGACAACGAAGCTCGCTTTCTAACCATGTAGCACCTCTATAGTCTTTTGATTGAGGCAGGTGGGAATACACTTTTTCGTCGTTCGCGCCCGCCCACGCTACTTATCAACTCTTCCGTACGACTCATTCTGTAGCAGAAAATCATCAGTATCTTCGAACATGATCCCCAGCCACCTAATGCGCTTCATACCTGCTGCTTGAGCGAAGAAGCACCTCTCAAAGAGATGCAGCTCATAGTCTTCTCTACAATGCTGTGAACCATGACCCAAGGATGCCTGCATGGTAGCGAACTGAAGCCCATCTCCTACACTCGTTGACTTTCGCAGACATCGCAGAGGACATCCACAACGGTATCTGGTTTTGACTCACCGCTGATTCTCACTACAACCTCCCACAAAAAAAAGAGATTGCAGTTTTGCTCGGAGTTCGAGTTGAGTCTGGACACTACCGAGCCCCAGGTTCGGGTCACACCTCACGAGCCTACTGTCATGCTCCGGCCAGCTAAAATCTGGATCGTCATCGACCGCAATCCATTGGGTAATCCCAGCACGAGTCACCGCGCCACAAATCTGCTCATAGCGTGTAAAAAGGTCATACTCTTCCCTAGCTGTATTCCGCATGCGGGAATGCCAGGTCGCCGATACAGTAAGATCTTGCAAATTTGCTGGTAGTGCTGCACGGGCTCTTTGATAGCCGAGCATACGAACCCAAGACGAGGACAAAGAAATTTTTAGCTGAGGAAAATCTCGCACAATGTCATGTAATATCTCTGCATGCATCATCAACTTTCCTGGCGCCCTCAATTCAATTCCGTGTTTGGTTCGAAAGGCAGCATCTGGATGAAGGACACCGTCAAAATCCAAGAACAAGATCTTATCTTCCGGTCTAATCACACGTGGTCGTACAGAGCTGATCATGTAACACCCTTTTTTATGGCTTTACTCACATACGCCTCCTCGTGATCACCCCCTTCAAAAGACTCGCAAACTCAAGCGAGCTTGCGTTGCATAGCTTCTGTTTAACGCTAGAGAATATCCATAAGACCCAAGTAAATTACAGAAAGCCTACATAAGAACCTTAAAGCCTTCCTCTTCGAGCGTATCAATTTTTCCACCTAACGGAGATGTATACACGACACCATCTGCAATCTTGTGCATCGAAACTTTACCGCCATCCTCCCCGCGCCCGACGATCAAACTTAATACCTTATTCATAGCCCAACCTCCACTTCCGTTCATCCAAGCAGGACTCATCAGCAGAACCTCGGTCACCTTAAAATCTTCGCACTGTTTTTCAAGAACGTCTTCAAGTACATTCACATCGTTTAAGAAATACTGGCGCGATGCCACTCTTCCGTTCTCCAATTCGTCTACGACAACCTGATAGAATTGATAGCAGCTTTGCCACTCCACAATTCTCATACACGTGTGGCCCTCTCCTAGCAGCGCAGATGCGTTCAAACTCCAAGATTCATGACTAACAAACATTCTTCGATCCTTTCACCCTTAACTTCCACATTAGGCTCGCAGTACCCCGTGCTCAAAAGCTACAGTCCACCCTGGCAAGCACGCCCTAATCGCCACAATCTCACAACAATCCACCGAAGCAGCTTTGACTGAACTTTTGTCAATTCATGGCATATGTTGTGAGATGCCAAAAAATGAGCAAAAGACCACCTCCTCTGTACACTGAGGTGTCGGTCGAACATCGAAATCGTTCCTTAACTAGGATTATATGCCGTGTTATGGAACAGCGCAATGTGGCTTTATCCTCTATTTTGAAGAGGATCCTCCATGCTTCCAAGGGAAGCCTTTGCTACCGTCGTACGAGCGCTGAGACAGGAAGCGAAGCGGTCGCAAGATGAGCTTGCAGCTGTTGATCAATCTCACCTTAGCCGTGTTGAAAGAGGCAAGGTGGACGTAAGTCTTCAGATGATCTTCAAAATCGCCAACATGCTGGAAGTCGAGCCAGCAGTTCTGGTACTTCTCACAGCGTCTCTGCAGGGTGGGGAGTCAGTTGAGACGGCCCTGAAGCGTGCGGAGGACAAGCTCAAGGAGCTCCGAAACATCGGCGTGATTGATCTGCTCTCGACCAGCACTGCATCACGACCTCCAGGCCGTCCTGGTCACCCTGACACGCGTGCTAGAACAGAACTTACACTTCAGCTCAAGAATCAGGGCATGTCTCTCGCAGAAATCGCAAAAGAGCTCAAGGTATCGAAAACGACTGTACATCGTTACCTTTCTGGAAAGTCGAAGTGAGACAGATCTCGGCTCATTGTTGAGCCATGCATCTGTCTTGGCTCCCACTTAACGGCATAGCGGGCGCCCCTAGGACTAAAGACAGGCCAGCATCGGATATGCCCCGATGCTAGTGGATCTAGCCGAAACGCTTGGCAGAGCTAAAGCCCAGCCTGCGTTGCATCCCATATCATCCTGAGCAGCTTGATAGGACGCTCTTGGCAAACCTGCCTCAGGCCGGAGCAAAATTAATATTTGGCTTGCCATGTTAGCTTCCTTCACGATTATCTCAGGTTAACCCCCCCTCAATACCGCACCTACCATGTGAGCTTTCGCATCAAAAGCTTTGAAAGCTTTTGAGCGTTGATGGCAAAGCAGGAGCAGGAGCGGTCAAAGCCTTGAGGGCTTTGACACTAAGTGCTGTGTATCCACAAAACATATTTATCGTCGACGACCATCCCGTCATCCGCCTGGCCGTTCGTATGTTGCTGGAAAACCAGAATTACAAGGTTGTCGGCGAGTCGGACAACGGCGTTGACGCCATGCAGATGATTCGCGAAACCGCGCCCGACCTGGTCATCCTCGACATCAGCATCCCCAAGCTGGATGGGCTGGAGGTGCTTGCCCGGTTCCAGGCCATGGCCCTGCCCATGAAGGTGCTGGTACTGACCGCGCAGTCTCCCGCATTGTTTGCCGTACGCTGCATGCACTCGGGTGCTGCAGGCTACGTGTGCAAGCAGGAAGACCTGAGCGAACTGCTCAGTGCAATCAAGGCCGTGCTGGCCGGTTACAACTACTTCCCCAGCCAGGCAATCAAGCATGACCAGGCGACAGATGCCGACTTGCAACTTTTCCGCCAGGTAAATGACCGCGAACTGATGGTACTGCAACTATTCGCCCAAGGCCGCAGCAACAAGGAAATTGCCAAGGGCATGTTCCTCAGCAGCAAGACCGTAAGTACCTACAAGAAGCGCCTCATGCACAAACTTCAGGTCAATACGCTGGTCGACCTGATTGAAATGGCCAAACGCAACGCGCTGGTCTGAGGGTAGTCATGGCGCACCTTATCGTTCGCCTGTTGCTCACCCTGCTCCTGTTCAGCGGCGTGGCACAGGCTACCCATCACGAAGCTTCGTCCTATACCTTGCTGGCACGCTCATCGGCCAGACCGGCACTGCCTGCCCTCACCAGCGAGCAACGGCAATGGCTCGAAGGCCGTCAGGAACTGGTGCTGGGTACCTCGGCACCGGACTACCCGCCGTTCGACATCACCAGTGGGGGCCGCGACTACCAGGGCCTTACCGCCGAGTACGCGAGCCTGATCGGCAACGCCCTGCAGTTGCCCGTGCGGGTGCTGCGCTTTACCAGCCGGCAAGCGGCGGTGGAGGCGCTCCGGCAGGGCGACATCGACCTGCTTGGCAGCTCCAATGGCTACGAAGCGGCCAGCGATGGCCTGGCCCTGTCGCACCCCTATGCCATCGACCAACCGGTGCTGGTAACGCGCGAGGACGAAAGCCGGGCGCTGGACATGGGCCTGGCCGGCATGCGCCTGGGCATGCTCTACCACTACCTGCCCCGGCAGGAGGTGAAAAGCGCTTACCCCAAGGCCGAGCTACTGGCCTTCGGCTCGTCCAGCCAGGCCCTGAGTGCCGTGGCGTTCGGCCAGGCCGACGTGTTCATCGGCGATACCATTTCCACCCACTACCAGCTCAATCGCGGCCACCTGCCGCGCCTGCGCATGGCCAGTTTCGGCAAGCACGAAGCCATCGGCTTCGGTTTTGCCCTGCGCCGCGAGGACAGGGTGCTGATGGAGATGGTGAACGCCACCCTGGACAGACAGACCTCGGCCATACGCGCCAGTATCTTCAAGCGCTGGAGCGCCGGTAGCGACCTGCTGCTGACCGACCGCAAGCTGCAACTGACCGACACCGAAGAACAATGGCTGAAGGACCACCCGGTGATGCGTGTGGCAATCGATGACACCGCTGCACCGGTCTCCTACTTCGATGGTTCGGGGCATTTTCGCGGCATCACCGCCGACCTGCTCGAGCTCCTTCGCCTGCGCACCGGCTTGCGTTTCGAAGTGCAGCGCGCCAGCGGCCTTGCCGACATGATTGCCCGCCTCAAGGATGGCCGCGCCGATGTCATCGCCGCACTGGCCACCGGCGGGGTGAACGAAGACGACCTGCAAATCAGCCAGCCCTACCTGGAAAGCGCCTATGTGCTGGTCAGCCGCAAGGACAAACAACCCTTCACCTCGCTGGAACAGCTGCAGGGTCATCGCATCGCCATTACCCGCTACAGTGCCATGGACGCCATGCTGTCGCGGCACTATCCGCAAATCGGCTGGGTCGAGACCGAAAGTTCGTTCTATTCCATGGCGTTGCTCAACAGCGGTGCCGTCGATGCGGTGATCACCACCCTGATCGACGCCAACCACGCGCTGGCCGGCAACCCCGAACTGGTCATCAGGGCCACCGTCGGCAGCGAACCCGCCAACTTCGCCATGGCCACCAGTGCCCCGTCACAGGCGCTGGTGTCGATCCTCGACAAGGCGCTGCTGAGCATCTCGCCGGAAGAACTGGGGGTCATCAACAACCGCTGGCGCGGCTTCAGCCTGCACGAGGATGGCAACGACCAGGGCTACCGCCGGCTGGCGATACAGGTGGTACTGGGCACCGCCGTGCTGTTGCTGCTGGCCTTGCTGTGGAATGCCCGCCTGCGCCTGCAGATTCGCCAGCGGCAACGCGCCGAACGGGCGCTGAACGACCAATTGGCGTTCATGCGCGCCCTGCTCAACGGCACGCCCCACCCCATGTACGTGCGTGACCGCGAGGGCCGCCTGCAAAGCTGCAACTACAGCTATCTGGAAGCCGTGCAAGCCCGCTCCGAAGAGGTCATCGGCAAGAACCTGGAGGGGAGCCTGTTCGCCGATTTCGAGCAGACCCGGCAGATCCACGCCGACTACCTGAAGGTGATGGCCGAAGGCTCGCCACTGATCATGGACCGGCCACTACGGATCCAGGGCCGGGAGATGACCATCTACCACTGGATCCTGCCGTACCGCGACTCACTGGGTGAGGTGCAAGGCATCATCGGCGGCTGGATCGACATCAGCGAGCGCCGCCATCTGGTCATGGAGCTGCGCCAGGCCAAGCAACAGGCCGACGATGCGAACCGCGCCAAAAGCACGTTCCTGGCCACCATCAGCCACGAAATCCGCACCCCGATGAATGCGGTCATCGGCATGCTCGAACTGGCAGTCAAGCGTGCCGACCAAGGCCGGGTAGACCGTTGCGCGCTGGAGCTGGCCCACCACTCGGCCAAGGACCTGCTGGGCCTGATCGGCGATATCCTCGACATCGTGCGCATCGAGTCGGGGCACTTGTCCCTCGCCCCGGAGGCCGTCGACCTGGCGGCCCTGGTCGAATCGGTGGGGCGCATTTTCGAAGGCCAGGCGCGGCAGAAAGGCCTGGCCCTGGAGGTGATGATCGCACCGGCCGCACGCTGCCATGCCCTGCTCGACCCCTTGCGTTTCAAGCAGGTCCTGTCCAACCTGGTGAGCAACGCCATCAAGTTCACCGAGCATGGCCAGGTGCGCATCTGCGTCGGCCTGGTGGACGACGGCAGCACTACCCCCGCCGTGCTGGAGCTGGAAGTGCGCGACAGTGGCATCGGTATCCACGCCGACGACCTGCAACGCCTGTTCAACCCGTTCATCCAGGCCAACCCGCATAGCCAGAGCGCCCGCGCGGGTACCGGGCTGGGCCTGGCCATCTGTCGCAACCTGTGCGAAATGATGGGCGGCAGCCTGACCATCAAGAGCCTGGAGGATGTCGGCACCCAGGTACGCCTGAAAATGCCGCTGCAGCGGGTTGACGCTGCGGCGCAGCCGGCCCCGCTGATAGAGAACCTCGATGTGCCCGACCCACGGCTGAACGTGCTGGTGATCGACGACCACCCGGCCAACCTGCAACTGATGGCACAGCAGCTTGGCTACCTGGGGCTGGAGCACACCAGCGCCCGCGACGGTCGCGAAGGCCTGGCCACCTGGCGGGCGGGCGACTTCGATGTGCTGGTGCTCGACTGCAACATGCCGCACATGAACGGCTACCAGCTGGCCACCGCCGTGCGTACCGAGGAACGCCATGGCAAGCGGCCGCGCTGCACCATTCTCGGCTACACCGCCAACGCACAGCCGGAGGTACGCCGAAAGTGCCTGAGCGCCGGCATGGACGACTGCCTGCTCAAGCCCATCAGCCTGGGCACGCTCAGCCAGCGCCTGGCCGGCATCCGCCCGCGCCGCCAGCACAAACCGCGGCGCAAGCTGTACCACCTGGACGGCCTGGCCACAGTGGTCGGGCATGACCCGAACGACCGCCAGCGCTTCCTGCAGGCGTTGCAGCAGAGCCTGCAGGCCGACCTGGCCACCTTGATGGCATTGCATCCGCAGCACGACAGCGATGCCATTGCCGAACAGGCGCACAAGGTGCTCAGCGCCGCGCGGATGCTGGAAGCCCCCGCGCTGATGAAAGCCTGCGAAGCCCTGGAGGCAAGCGACTTGCTTCCCGACCAGTTAAGCCTGCGGCGCCAGGCACTGGCGCGGCATATGTGCCGGGTAGAACGTGCCCTGGCCAAGGAACTGGCCACAGGCACCTGCACACAGGCAGGCAGCCAGGCGTGTTAACTGGTAGACTGCGCGGCGTTATTACCTAAGAGGATTGTTTCATGGCCACAAACCGCTCCCGTCGTCTGCGCAAGAAGCTGTGTGTCGACGAGTTTCAGGAATTGGGCTTCGAGCTGAACCTGGAATTCAAGGAAGATCTGGATGACCAGGCAATCGATGCTTTCCTCGACGCGTTCCTGGCAGAAGCCATGGACGCCAACGGCCTGGACTATGTAGGCGGTGACGATTTCGGCCTGGTGTGCTCGGTCAAACGTGGCTCGGTCAGCGAACAACAGCGTGCAGCCGTTGAAGCCTGGCTCAAAGGCCGTAGCGAACTGACCAAGATCGAAGTCAGCCCGCTGCTGGACGCCTGGTACCCGGAAAAGCCGATCAACAAGGCCGAGTAATACCGGCCCGGCTCGATCGCTGAAAAGGCCACCCCAAGGGGTGGCCTTTTTTATTGGGGGTGCTTTTCCGTCGAACGTGGCGCATCGTCGCTGCGCTTGGGGCATAATGCGTATTCTTTCACCCTGGGGCCATCATCCCTTACAGCCCCAATGCCCTTTTCCCTCGCCGTAGGGTATTTATCGATCATGATCAAAACGCTTCGTCCCCTCGTTCTTGCCGGCCTGCTGTTGCCACTCGCCTTGCCCAGCCAGGCCGCCGCCGTCAACACCACGCTGCCTGCCAAAGTGCAGCAGGCCCTCAAAGCCAACAAGCTGCAGGATTCTGCCCTGTCGCTGGTGATGCTGCCGCTGGACGGCCCCGGCACACCGACCGTGTTCAATGCCGATGTCTCGGTCAACCCGGCCTCGACCATGAAACTGGTCACCACCTACGCCGCCCTCGAACTGCTCGGCCCGACCTTCCAGTGGAAAACCGAGTTCTACACCGATGGCACCCTGAGCAACGGTGTACTCAACGGCAACCTGTACCTCAAAGGTGGCGGCGACCCGAAACTGAACATGGAGAAGCTGTGGCTGCTGATGCGTGACCTGCGCGCCAATGGCGTGCGCACCATCACCGGCGACCTGGTGCTGGACCGCAGCCACTTCGTGCAGCCCAACCTGCCGCAGTTCAACGACGACGGCGGTGATGAAAACAAGCCGTTCCTGGTCAAGCCCGACTCGCTGCTGGTCAACCTCAAGGCCCTGCGCTTCGTGGCCCGCAACGATGGCGGCAAGGTCACCATCGCGGTCGAACCGCCGATTGCCAGCATCCGCATCGACAACCAGGTCAAGGCGGTGGCCTCCAAACAGTGCTCGGGTGATGTGCGCTACAACCCGGTTCAGCAGGCCGATGGCATCAGCGTAACGGTCAGCGGCCAGCTGGGTGACGGCTGCAACTCGCAGACCTACCTGTCGCTGCTCGACCACCAAACCTACGCCGCCGGTGCCGTGCGCGCGATCTGGAACGAGCTGGGTGGCAGCATCCAGGGTGGCGACCGCTTCGAGAACGTGCCCAAGGGCGCTCGCCTGCTGGCCCGCGCCTTCTCACCAGACCTGGTGGAAGTGATCCGCGACATCAACAAGTACAGCAACAACACCATGGCCCAGCAGCTATTCCTTAGCCTTGGCGCGCAGTTCCGCACCGATGCCGACGGTGACGACGCCCGCGCCGCCCAGCGCGTGGTGCGCCAGTGGTTGGCGAAGAAAGGCATTACCGCGCCGCACCTGGTGATGGAAAACGGCTCCGGCCTGTCGCGTGCCGAACGGGTCAGCACCCGGGAGATGGCCGCGATGCTGCAGGCCGCCTGGAAGAGCCCCTATGCCGCCGAGTTCATGAGCTCGATGCCGCTGGTGGGTATGGACGGCACCATGCGCAAGCGCCTGAAGCGCACCGCCATGACCGGCGAAGGGCACATCAAGACCGGCACGCTGAACACCGTGCGGGCAATTGCCGGCTTCAGCCGCGACAGCAACGGCCATACCTGGGCGGTGGCGGCGATCCTCAACGATCCGAAACCGTGGGGCGCCTCGCAGGTGCTCGACCAGGTGCTGCTGGACCTTTACCGCCAGCCGAAACTGGCCGGCAGCACAGCGGCCAACTGATCGTTAACCGGTACCGGCCTCTTCGCGGCTAAAGCCGCTCCTATGTACAGTGCAGGGTTCAAGACCTGTGATGTCCCTGTGGGAGCGGCTTTAGCCGCGAAAGGGCCGGCATTGGCAACTGAACGCTGTCAGGCCAACTCCCCCTCCACCCGGTCCCGCCCGGCCTGCTTGGCCGCATACACGCCTGCATCAGCCCGCAACAGCAAGGCATCGGCCCCTTCCCCCGGTCGCCAGCCCGCCACACCAAAACTCGCGGTCACCCTGCCCACGCCTTCCACCGGCACATTGCGCACTCCTTGCCACAGCTCCAGCGCCAACAGCCGCGCCTGCTCTGCATCGCTGCCCGGGCACAGCACCATGAATTCCTCGCCGCCCAGCCGGCAGAACACATCGGTACGCCGCAAACGCTGGCCGATACGCAGGCACAGGCTGCGCAGCACGCGGTCGCCGACGGCATGCCCGAAATGGTCGTTGATGCGCTTGAAGTGATCGATATCGAGCATGATCACCGCCAGTGCCTGGCCATCGCGCTGGGCCCGTTCCAGTTCGAGCTTGAGCCGCTCCTGGAAGTAACGGCGGTTATGGATGCCGGTCAGCGAGTCGGTCACCGACAGCGCACGCAACTCTTCCTCCACGCCCTTGAGGTCGGAGATGTCGGTCAGGTAGCCATGCCACAAGGTGCAGCCCTGCTCGCCCACCTCCGGTGTCGCCTCGCCACGCACCCAGCGCAGCCCGGCACGCGGCAGGCAGACCCGGTATTCCTCGCGCCAGGGCGACAGGTGTTCGGCCGAGTAACGCACCGAGCGGCGCACGCGCTCCAGGTCATCCGGGTGGATGCGCTCGAACACCGCCGTGGCATCCTCGCGCAACTGCTGCAGGTCGACTTCGTAGATGTCGTACAGGCCCATGCTGGCGTACGGAAAACAGGAATGGCCGTTGCCATCCAGGCGGTACTGGTAGATGCCGCCCGGTACCTCGGCACTGAGCTTTTCCAGAAGGCGGTCACGCGCCGCCAGCGCCTCATGCACCCGCCGCCGTTCAGTGACATCGATGCAGATCGCCAGGTAACCGATCCACAACCCCTGTTCATCGAGCATGGCGGTGACCAGCATGTTGGCCACCAGTTGGCTGCCATCGGCGCGCAGCAAGGTCCATTCCCCCGGCTCGGCGCCATGCTCCTGCACCGTTTCGGCGAACATGGCCTGGCCACCTTCAATCGGCCGGCCGTAACGCAGGCTCAAGGCATGGGCACGCAGGCTCAACTCCTCGGGTAGCACCAGGTCTTCCAGGCGCAGCTGGCCGATCGCCTCACTGGCGGGGTAACCGAGCATGCGCTCGGCGCCGGCGTTGAAGGTGCTGACCACACCCTTGAGGTTGGTGGCGATGATCGCCACCTGGGTTGCGGCATCCAGCACGCTGCGCAGCTGGTTGTGGGTGCCACGCAGGGATTGCTCGCTGACCCGCAACTCGGCGGTGCGCTGCTCGACCAGGGCCAAGGCGCGCTGGCGCTGGCTGAACAAGCTGTAGAGCAAGACACTGAGCAGCAGGCTCAACAAGCCGCCCAGCAGGCTCACCGCCAGCACCGCGGAGGAACGGTTGGCACGCACGAAGGCCAGACTCGGCCGGATACTCAGCTGGAAGTGGTGGTCAGCCAGGTGCAACAGCTGGTTGGTGGCCAGCGGCAGGGGTGCGACCGGGTTCTGCGAATCGAACATCACCTCGGGGCCATGCAGCCCGGTGGGGTCGACGATACGCACCACCAGGTTATCGTCTGCCGAAACCGGGCGCCCGTCACTGACCAGCTCACGCATGCTCAGCAAGGCCATCACATAGCCCACTGCCGCGCCGCGGGGGTTGGCATCGGAAAACACCGGCGCCACCATCAGCAGGCCACGCGCATCCGAGCTGGTATCGAACATGGGCAGTGGCTCGGACACCGCCATGCTGCCCGGTCCCAGCGCCCGCGCCAGTGCCGCCAGGGGCACTTCCTGGCCGGCGAGGTCCAGCCCATAGGGCAACCCGGGCAATTCACCCGACTGGGTATAGAGCACCGGGAAGTAATGGTCGCGCTGGGGGGATGGCCGCCACTGGCCTTGCTCATCCTGGTCGCGGATCACATAGCCCGGGCCGGAATGCGCACTGGCCTGGCGCTCGAACTCGGCGCGTTGCGCGGCCTCGACACGCGGCGCCCAGGCGTAGGCCAGGGTCCGCTGCAGCAATGGCCTGGCGTAGCCGTCGAACTCGTGTGGGGTGATTTCGTTGGAAAAGCTGAAAAACCGCCGCAGCCCGTCAAGGCGCTGCTGCTGTTCGTCAAACCGCTCGGCGATACGGCTGAAACGCTCGCTGGCCAGCAGCTCGAAGCGCTGGCGCAGCTGCTGCTTGTAGAAGGTTTGCGTGGCTAACGCCAGGACGGCCGTCAACAGGCCGCCCACGACCAGGGCGACCAGGGCCACCGCCCAGGCGGACACCGCCTCTGTGCACAGGCCAAGCAACCGCGCACGCACGCCACCCTTTGACATACACCCATCTCGTCACGTCAGCGTCCTGCGGATTATCTTGCCCTGCCCTCAGTTATAGCTATTGGCCATTAGCCGCGCAATGTACCTCGTCGCCTCAACGAAGCTGCAGACGCCAGGCGCGATGGATACGGTTATTGCGGGCGAAGTCCGGGTCCAGGGTCTGGGCCGTGATTTCCTCCACCGCGTAACGCGCCATCAGGTGCTCGTCCAGCTGGAACTTGCGGAAGTTGTTGGAGAAATACAGCACGCCACCCGGCGCCAGGCGGGCCATGGCCAGGTCCAGCAGCTGCACGTGGTCACGCTGCACGTCGAACACGCCTTCCATGCGCTTGGAGTTGGAGAAGGTTGGCGGGTCGATGAAGATCAGGTCGTAGCTGTCGCGGTTGCCCTCCAGCCAGGCCATCACATCGCCCTGCTCCAGGCGGTTGCGCTCGGAGAAGCCATTGAGCGCCAGGTTGCGCCGCGCCCAGTCCAGGTAGGTTTTCGACAGGTCGACGCTGGTGGTGCTGCGCGCGCCGCCCTTGGCCGCATGCGCGGTGGCCGTGGCGGTGTAGCAGAACAGGTTGAGGAAGCGCTTGCCGGCTGCTTCGCGCTGGATGCGCATGCGCATCGGGCGATGGTCGAGGAACAGGCCGGTGTCGAGGTAGTCGGTGAGGTTGACCAGCAGCTTGACGCCGCCTTCGTTCACTTCCTGGAAGCGGCCTTCGGTTGCCTGGCGCTCGTACTGGCGCGTGCCGCTCTGCCGCTCGCGACGCTTGAGCACCACACGCTGCGGTGAAATACCCAGGGCCTGCGGGATGGCTGCCAACGCGTCGAGCAGGCGTGCCTGGGCCTTGTCCGGGTCGACCGAACGTGGCGCGGCGTATTCCTGCACGTGCACCCAATCCTGGTACAGGTCGACCGCCAAGGCGTACTCGGGCATGTCGGCATCGTACAGGCGGTAGCAATCGACCTGCTCGCGGCGGGCCCACTTGCCCAGTTGCTTGAGGTTTTTCTGCAGGCGGTTGGCGAACATCTGCGCCCCTTCCGACAGGCGCGCCGGCTCGCTGGCCGGTGCTGCCTGCTGGCGGCTTTCCGCGCCTTCAGGCTGCGCCTCGCGGCGCTCGCCGGTAACGAACTGGTCGGGCTGCACCTTGAACAGCAGCAGCTTGCACGGCAAGGCGCCGTTCCAGAACGCGTACTGCTTGTGGCTGCGAATGCCCATGCGCTTGCCCAACTGCGGCGCGCCAGTGAATACCGCCGCCTCCCAGCCCATGCAGGCCTGGCGCAGGCGCTCGCCGAGGTTCTGGTAGAGGTACAGCAGGCTGGCTTCGTCACCCAGGCGCTCGCCATAGGGCGGGTTGCTGATGACCAGGCCTTTCTGGTTCTGGTCCGGGCGCGGCTCGAAGGTGCTGACTTCGCCCTGGTAGATCTTCACCCAGTCGCCCAGGCCGGCACGCTCGACGTTGTTGCGGCCTGGCTGGATCAGCCGCGGGTCGGCCTCGTAGCCACGGATCCACAGTGGTGGCTTGGCCAGGCCGACCTGTGCCCGCGCCTGCGCCTCGTCATGCACCTTGCGCCACAACGCCGGTACATGGCCGAGCCAGGCACTGAAGCCCCAGCGTTCACGCTTGAGGTTGGGCGCGATATCGGCGGCGATCATCGCCGCTTCGACCAGGAAGGTACCCACACCGCACATCGGGTCGGCCAGCGCGCCACCTTCGGCGGCAATGCGCGGCCAGCCGGCGCGGATCAACACCGCCGCCGCCAGGTTTTCCTTCAGCGGCGCGGCACCTTGCTGCAGGCGGTAGCCACGCTGGTGCAGGCTGTGCCCGGAAAGGTCGAGGGAGAGAATGGCTTCGCCACGGTCCAGGCGCAGGTGCACGCGCACATCAGGGTCGATCTTTTCCACCGACGGGCGCAGGCCTTCGCGGTTGCGCAGCTTGTCGACGATCGCGTCCTTGACCTTCAGCGCACCGAAGTGAGTGTTGTCGATGCCCGAGCCATGGCCGCTGAACTCCACCGCCAGGGTGCCATCGGCTGCCAGGTGATCGGCCCAGTCGACCGCATGCACACCGTCGTAGAGGTCGTCGGCGTTCTTCATGGAGAAGCGCTTGAGTACCAGGAGCACCCGGTTGGCCAGACGTGACCACAGGCACAGGCGGTAGGCGGTTTCCATGTCGGCGGCGCCGCGAATGGCCGAGGTGTGCTCGCGCACGTCATCCAGGCCGAGGCCCCGCGCCTCTTCGGCAAGCAGGCCTTCCAGGCCTTTGGGGCAGGTGAGGTAAAGTTCGAAACGGTCCGACATGAGTAATCCAGCGCCTTGGGCTATTTGACTGACGGGGCGACGCATCGCCCCGCGATGTTTGCCCGCACACCTTTCCAGCAGGCGTGCGGGTGGCCTTTCCCGGCACGCGCGCGCGCGGTGAAAGGCCGGGCCGCCTGACCGATCTGTGCTTGGCCCAGTGGCAAAGACAGCTTAGATCATCAGGCAGTACGAAAAATTCTGGCGATACCGGGGCCGATGTGACCCTTCGTCGCATTTCAAATTATTTCTGTCATCCGCGAGAAACGCTGGCGAAATGACGTCAATGATCGGCAAAGCCTGATCATAGCGGCCTCAACGCTAAACAAGGTTGAGTCGCATTTATTTACTTATCCCCTCACCCTTGGAAAGGTTACGTGCTTATGACAAATCGATCATTCACACGGTGACTCGCATTCGATAGAACTGGTCTCAGGCCACTTCGCAACGAGGTGGCACTTTCAGCTCGCCACGCCGGCAGCGAGCGCACACCGGCAGAAAGACTCTGCCCGGCCTCGGAGAGGCCGACGGGACATTACAGTCAACAAGTGAGGGCAACACCCTATGAGAAGACTTAAGCGTGATCCGTTGGAAAGAGCATATTCACGTGGCTACCAATACGGGGTCACCGGCAAATCCCGCGAACTTTGCCCCTTCAATCTTCCTTCTGTTCGCCAAGCCTGGATCAACGGCTGGCGTGAAGGTCGCGGTGATAACTGGGACGGAATGACTGGCACCGCTGGCATCCATAGACTCAACGAAAATCACGCCGTTGGCTGAACGAGGACACTGAATTCGATTTACCATGCACGCCCTATCCGGGCGGCGGGCGAAGGCCCAGGGGCCCCTTGATGGGGCCCTTTTTTATGACTTCGAATCCACATCCGCGCTGGCTTCTTCGCGGGCTCGCCCGCTCCCACAGAAACCGAACAAGTGTTTGCGAATGGGCCGGTCAGGTCACCGCGGCATTGCTGCAATGGCATCGACCGCCTCGCGAATCAGCGCAGGCCCCTTGTAAATGAAGCCGGAGTAGATCTGCACCAGGCTCGCCCCGGCAGCGATCTTCTCGGCGGCATGGCGGCCTTCGGTAATGCCGCCAGCGGCAATGATCGGCAGCTTGCCGCCCAGCTCGCCCGCCAGCACCTTGACGATATGGGTGCTCTTCTCAAGCACCGGCGCGCCCGACAGGCCGCCCGCCTCGCCACCGTACGGCAACCCTTCGACACCTTCACGGCCCAGCGTGGTGTTGGTGGCGATCACCGCATCCATGCCCGACTCCATCAGCGCGGCGGCCACCAGGGCGGTTTCTTCGTCGCTCATGTCCGGGGCAATCTTGATTGCCAGAGGTACGCGCTTGCCATGCGTGCCGGCCAGTTGCTCGCGGCGCTCGGCCAGGGCATCGAGCAGCTGCTTGAGCGAATCGCCGAACTGCAGGCTGCGCAGGCCCGGGGTGTTTGGCGAACTGACGTTGACCGTGATGTAACTGGCGTCGGTGTACACCTTGTCCAGGCAGATCAGGTAGTCATCGACGGCACGCTCCACCGGGGTGTCGAAATTCTTGCCGATGTTGATGCCCAGCACGCCGTTGTAACGCGCAGCCCGCACCCGGCCGAGCAGGTGATCAACGCCCAGGTTGTTGAAGCCCATGCGGTTGATGATGGCCGTTGCCTCCGGCAGGCGGAACAGACGCGGCTTGGGGTTGCCTGGCTGCGGGCGCGGGGTGACGGTGCCGATTTCGACGAAGCCGAAGCCCAGCTGGGCGAAACCGTCGATGGCCGCGCCGTTCTTGTCCAGGCCGGCCGCCAGGCCCACCGGGTTGGCGAAGTTCAAGCCCATGACCGTAACCGGCAAAGCCGCCGGCTGCTTGCACAGCATGCCGTTGAGGCCAAGACGGCCACCGGCGCCGATCAGGTCCAGGGACAGGTCGTGGGAGGTTTCCGGGGAAAGCTTGAACAGCAGCTGGCGGGCCAGGGTATACATGGGCGGGCAAGGCTCGGGGTGAATGAGGGGGCGATTATAGCCAGCGCGAGGCCGGCATGACAGCAAATCGTGGGGCTGCTGCGCAGCCCATCGCCGGCAAGCCAGCTCCCACAGGAACAACACAAGGGCTGAAACCTGTGCTGTATCTGTGGGAGCTGGCTTGCCGGCGATGAGGCCAATGCAGGCGGCACAAGGCAGTTGCTCCACAGGGATGCTCCCACAGGTACAACACAAGGGCTGAAACCTGTGCTGTATCTGTGGGAGCTGGCTTGCCGGCGATGAGGCCAATGCAGGCGGCACAAGGCAGTTGCGCCACAGAGATGCTCCCACAGGTACAACACAAGGGCTGAAACCTGTGCTGTATCTGTGGGAGCTGGCTTGCCGGCGATGAGGCCAATGCAGGCGGCACAAGGCAGTTGCTCCACAGGGATGCTCCCACAGGTACAACACAAGGGCTGAAACCTGTGCTGTATCTGTGGGAGCTGGCTTGCCGGCGATGAGGCCAATGCAGGCGGCACAAGGCAGTTGCGCCACAGAGATGCTCCCACAGGTACAACAACAAGGGCTGAAACCTGTGCTGTATCTGTGGGAGCTGGCTTGCCGGCGATGAGGCCAATGCAGGCGGCACAAGGCAATTGCGCCACAGGGATGCTCGCACAGGGGCAACACAAGGGCTGAAACCTGTGCTGTATCTGTGGGAGCTGGCTTGCCGGCGATGAGGCCAATGCAGGCGGCACAAGGCAGTTGCTCCACAGGGAGGCTGCCAGATGGCACATCGGTTGCACCGGAAAAGCCCACAGCCTTATCAGTACGGGCGAGGAACCTTGTGAACACTGTACCCCGAGCAACGCCCCTGGCCTGGGTCAACGGCAGCGACGCGCCGGAAAAGCCCAGCCTGAACATCGGCTACATGGCCCTGACCGACTGCGCCTCGGTGGTAGTCGCCGCCACCCAGGGCTTCGCCCAGCAGCACGGCCTTACCCTAAACCTCAAGCGCCAGGGCTCCTGGGCCGGGCTGCGCGACAAGCTGGTCAGCGGCGAGCTGGATGCCGCGCACTGCCTGTATGGCCTGGTGTACGCCGTGCACCTGGGCATCGGCGGTGTACCGGCCAGCGCCATGGCCGTGCTCATGGGGCTGAACCAGAACGCCCAGGCCATAAACCTGTCCCCGGCCCTGCAGCGCAAAGGCGTGACCAACCCTGAAGCATTGGCGCGCCTGGTGCACCAGCATGGCGCACGCCTCACCTTCGCCCAGACCTTCCCCACCGGCACCCACGCCATGTGGCTGTATTACTGGCTGGCCAGCCAGGGCATCCACCCATTGCGCGACGTCGACAGCGTGGTGGTACCACCAGCGCAGATGGCCGCGCATATCCAGGCCGGGCGCATCGACGGCTTCTGCGTGGGCGAACCCTGGGCTGCCGATGCCGTAGCCACGGGCCAGGGCTTCACCCTGGCCACCAGCCAGTCGATCTGGCCGGACCACCCGGAAAAGGTCCTGGCCTGCGCCCGCGCCTTTGCCGAGCAATACCCCAACAGCGCCCGCGCGCTGATCAAGGCGGTCCTCGCTGCCAGCCGCTTCATCGAGCAAAGCCCGGAGAACCGCCGCAGCACTGCGCAACTGCTCAGCGGCAGCGCCTACCTGGCCACCCCGCTGGCAAGTATCGAACCACGCCTGCTCGGCAGCTACCACGACGGCCTGGGCAACCACTGGCAAGACCCGCACGCCCTGCGCCTGCACGATCATGGCCGGGCCAACCTGCCGTACCTGTCCGACGGCATGTGGTTCATGACCCAGTTCCGCCGCTGGGGCCTGCTGCGCGACGACCCCGACTACCTCGGCGTGGCCCGCCAGGTCCAGCAGCTGGCACTGTATGGCGAGGCGGCACAAAGCCTCGGCGTGGCCTGCCCCGAGCAGCCGATGCGCAGCAGCCTGCTGATCGATGGCAGCCGCTGGGACGGCAGTGACCCCTACGGTTATGCCCGCAGTTTCAGCCTGCATGCACTGGGCGACCTGCCTGATGCCCGTGTCGGCGCGTGAGGGGGACCATTCATGTTGCGCATCCTGCTGATCGACGACACCCAGAGCAAACTCGGCCGCCTCAAGGCGGCCTTGAGCGAGGCCGGCTTCGAGGTCATCGAAGCCCCGGACCTGACCATCGACCTGCCCGCCTGCGTCGAAACGGTGCGCCCGGACGTGGTGCTGATCGATACCGACTCACCGGACCGCGATGTGATGGAACAGGTGGTCCTGGTCAGTCGTGACCAGCCGCGGCCAATCGTGCTGTTCACCGACGAGCACGACCCTGGGGTGATGCGCCAGGCGATCCAGGCAGGGGTCAGCGCCTACATCGTCGAAGGCATTCATGCCGCGCGGCTGCAACCGATCCTGGACGTGGCCATGGCCCGCTTCGAAAGCGACCAGGCGCTGAAGGCGCAGCTGCTTGCGCGCGACCAGCAACTGGCCGAGCGCAAGCGCATCGAGCAGGCCAAGGGTTTGCTGATGAAGATGAAGGACTGCAACGAAGAACAGGCTTACACCCTGATGCGCCGCCAGGCCATGAGCCGGCAGCAGAAGCTGATTCAGGTGGCCGAGCAGATCATTGCCATGCACGAGATGCTGGGCTAGCAACCTGCTTCACGCGGTCCCTGTAGGAGCGGCCTTGTGTCGCGATGGGCTGCGCAGCAGCCCCGGCAATCTCTGTCGCGAAGCTGAGATCCTGGGGCTGCTGCGCAGCCCATCGCGACACAAGGCCGCTCCTACAAGGGGACTGCAACTTCTCAGAGTTGGCCCATCTCTTGCTGAACAAATATCACCGGTAGCCAACGGCGGTTGCCCACTTGATCCCGACAAAGACGTCGCTCTCCCCTCCACCCACGTGGAGCGGGTAGCGGCGTCTTTTTCGTTCCGTTGCATTGCCGAGTGAGGTGTTCGATGAGTACCAGCTTCTGGAAATCCGGGCATGTGCCCACGCTGTTCGCCGCGTTCCTGTACTTCGACCTCAGCTTCATGGTCTGGTACCTGCTTGGCCCACTGGCGGTGCAGATTGCCGCCGATCTGCAGCTGAGTGCACAACAACGGGGCCTGATGGTGGCCACGCCGATCCTGGCCGGGGCGATCCTGCGCTTTGCCATGGGCGTGCTGGTCGACCGCCTGTCGCCAAAGACCGCAGGGCTGATCGGCCAGGTGGTGGTCATCGTCGCCCTCGCCGCTGCCTGGCACCTGGGCGTGCACAGCTATGAACAAGCACTGCTGCTGGGCGTGTTCCTCGGCTTTGCCGGTGCCTCGTTCGCCGTGTCACTGCCGCTGGCCTCGCAGTGGTACCCGCCACAGCACCAAGGCAAAGCCATGGGCATTGCCGGTGCCGGCAACTCCGGCACGGTGTTCGCCGCCCTGCTGGCCCCGGCGCTGGCTGCGGGCTTTGGCTGGAACAATGTGTTCGGCTTCGCGCTGGTCCCGCTGTCGCTGGCCCTGTTGGTGTTCGCCCTGCTGGCACGCAATGCTCCGCAGCGGCCCAAGCCAAAAGCCATGGCCGACTACCTCAAGGCCCTGGGTGACCGTGACAGCTGGTGGTTCATGTTCTTCTACAGCGTCACCTTCGGCGGCTTCATCGGCCTGGCCAGCGCCCTGCCCGGCTATTTCAGCGATCAGTATGGCCTGAGCCCGGTCACCGCTGGCTACTACACCGCTGCCTGCGTGTTCGCCGGCAGCCTGATGCGCCCGCTCGGCGGCGCTCTGGCCGACCGCTTCGGCGGCATTCGCACCCTGCTGGGCATGTACAGCGTGGCGGCCATCTGCATCGCTGCAGTCGGCTTCAACCTGCCTAGCGCCGCCGCCGCACTGGCCCTGTTCGTCAGCGCCATGCTCGGCCTGGGGGCCGGCAATGGCGCGGTGTTCCAGCTGGTACCGCAACGCTTCCGTCAGGAGATCGGCGTGATGACCGGGCTGATCGGCATGGCCGGCGGCATCGGAGGCTTCCTGCTGGCCGCAGGGCTTGGCACCATCAAGCAGCACACCGGTGACTACCAGCTGGGGCTGTGGCTGTTCGCCAGCCTGGGCTTGCTGGCCTGGTTCGGCCTGCACGGCGTGAAACAGCGCTGGCGCACCACCTGGGGCTCGGCTGCGGTTACCGCGGCGCGGGTCTGAGGCACAGCCATGAGCCTGCAACTGAACTTTGCCCAGGCCAGCGCCACCGGGCCGCGCGAGGAAAACCAGGACGCCCTGCGCCTGGTTACCCCGGCGCCGGAGCTGGCCGCCAGCAAAGGCTACCTGTTCGCCCTCGCCGACGGCGTCAGCCAATGTGCCGATGGCGGCCTGGCAGCCCGTGCCAGCCTGCAGGCGCTGGCCCTGGACTACTACGCCACCCCCGCGACCTGGAGCGTGGCCCAGGCCCTCGACCGCCTGCTGCTGGCACAGAACCGCTGGCTGCGCGCCCAAGGCAGTGGCCAGCCACTGCTGACCACCCTCAGCGCGCTGGTGCTGCGTGGCCGGCGCTTTACCCTGGCCCACGTGGGTGACTGCCGCGTGTACCGCTGGCACGCTGGGCGCCTGCAATGCCTGAGCGAAGACCATGTATGGGACCAGCCAGGCATGCAGCATGTGCTGAAACGCGCGCTGGGCCTGGACCAGCACCTGCTGGTGGATTATCTGGAAGGTGAGCTGCAGCCGGGCGAGAGCTTCCTGCTGTTGAGCGATGGCGTATGGGCCAGCCTGGGCGACCAGCACATCCAGGCGGTGCTGCGCGAGCAACCCGACCTGCAACTGGCCGTCGACACCCTGGTCGCCAGCGCGCACCTGAACGGCAGCCAGGACAACGCCAGTGCCTTGCTGGTGCAGGTCGAGCAACTGGGCACGGCCAACCTGGGCGACACCTTGGCGCAACTGCAGCAATGGCCAGTGCCCGGCCCGCTGCGTGAAGGCCAGGTAATCGATGGCTGGCAAGCCGAAAAGCTGCTTTCGCAAAGCCGCCAGTCGCTGCTGTACCGGGTGCGCGATGCCCAGGGCCAAGCCTGGCTGCTGAAGACCCTGCCCGCCGCACGCGAGCAGGAGCCCGGCGCGGCGCAAGGGCTGTTGCTGGAAGAATGGTTTCTGCGCCGGGTCGCTGGCCGGCACTTCCCCGAACTGCACACCGCCAGCCAGCGCCAGCACCTGTACTACGTGATGCGCGAATACCCCGGCCAGAGCCTGGCAGCGCTGCTGGCCGAGCACGGCCCGCTACCCATGCCGCAGTGGCTGGAGCTGGCCCGGCAGCTGCTGCAAGCGGTCGGCGTACTGCACCGGCGCAACCTGCTGCACCGCGACATCAAGCCAGAGAACCTGCACCTGGGCAGCGATGGCCAGCTGCGCCTGCTGGACTTCGGCCTGGCCTACTGCCCGGGGCTGTCCGAAGACCCGCTGCACGAGTTGCCGGGCACGCCGTCATACATTGCCCCGGAAGCGTTCGACGGCCAGCCGCCCAGCCCACGCCAGGACCTGTATGCCGTGGGCGTGACGCTGTATCACCTGCTGACCGGGCATTACCCCTACGGCGAAGTGGAGGCTTTCCAGCGCCCGCGCTTCGGCCAGCCGGTCAACGCCGCGCGCTACCGCCCCGACCTGCCGGAATGGCTGCAGCACAACCTGCACCAGGCACTGGCAGCGGACCCGGCGCAGCGCTTCGAAACCGCCGAACACTGGTTGCTGCTGCTCGAGCGTGGCGACCACCAGGAACTGCCCAGCCGGCCACGGCCGTTGCTGGAGCGCGAACCGATGAAGGTCTGGCGCACCCTGGCCCTGCTGTCCTTGCTGTTCAACCTGATATTGCTGCTCACCCTGCTCAAGGGCTGAACGCACCTTGCCGATGAGGAAACCCTGATGAATGCGAAAGTCTGGCTGGTTGGTGCTGGTCCTGGCGACCCCGAACTGCTCACCCTCAAGGCTGTACGCGCATTGCAGCAAGCCGCTGTGGTGATGATCGACGACCTGGTCAACCCGGCGGTGCTGGAGCATTGCCCGCAGGCCCGGGTGATTGCCGTGGGCAAGCGCGGCGGCTGCCGCTCCACGCCGCAGGCATTCATCCAGCGCCTGATGCTGCGCCATGCGCGGCAAGGACGCTGCGTGGTCCGGCTCAAGGGCGGCGACCCGTGCATCTTCGGCCGTGGTGGTGAAGAGGCGCTGTGGCTGCAGGGGCATGGCATCGAGGTGGAAGTGGTCAACGGCATCACCGCCGGCCTGGCTGGCGCCACGCAATGCGGGATTTCCCTGACCTCACGGGGTGTGAGCCGGGGCGTGACGCTGGTCACGGCACATACCCAGGACGACAGCGAACTGAACTGGGCGGCCTTGGCCCAGGGCGGGACGACGCTGGTGGTGTACATGGGCGTGGCCAGGCTGGAGCAGGTGCGCCAAGGGCTGCTGGACGGGGGCATGGCACCGGCGACGCCGGTGGCGATGATCGAAAATGCCTCGTTGCCGCAGCAGCGGGAGTGCAGGAGCGATGTGCGGGGGATGGCCGAGGATGCGCGGGGGTTTGGCTTGCGTAGCCCGGCGATTTTGGTGATCGGGGAGGTGGTTGGGGAACAGGTGGTTCAGGAATTGGTGGCAATTGCTGGATGATGCGCTGCCTGCGCCGGCCCTTTCGCGGGTAAACCCGCTCCCACAGGGATTGTGCATGACCTGAAGGGTGCGGCGAACCTGTGGGAGCGGGTTTACCCGCGAAAGGGCCGGCACACACCACACAAATCCCAGGCAAAGAAAAACCCGGCCGAGGCCGGGTTTTTCATGAAGCTTCAAACCAATTACTTGGCCTGGGCTTCTACCTGAGCTTCAACGCGACGGTTGACAGCGCGGCCTTCTTCGGTGGCGTTGTCGGCAACCGGACGGGTTTCGCCGTAGCCAACCGAGTCAACACGGCTGGATTCCACGCCGTACTGCTGGGTCAGGACCTGCTTGACAGCGTTGGCACGACGCTCGGACAGCTTCTGGTTGTAAGCGTCTGGGCCGACGGAGTCAGTGTGACCTTCCACGGTGGTGGTGGTCTGTGGGTACTGCTTCATGAAGTCAGCCAGGTTCTTGATGTCGCCGTAGCTGTTTGGCTTGACGACCGACTTGTCGAAGTCGAACTTGACGTCCAGCTCAACGCGAACGACTTCGGCAACAGCCGGGCAGCCATCAGCGTCAACGGTAACGTTGGCTGGGGTGTCTGGGCACTTGTCGACGTTGTCGCAAACGCCGTCGTTGTCGGAGTCGGAGCACACTTCGGCAACTGGAGCCGGAGCGACTTCAGCTTGCTTCGGGCTACCGCCGAAGTTCAGACCAACACCAACGGTCGGGCCCCACTCGGTGTTGCCGTTGTCGATGTTGTACATGGCTTCTACGCCAGCACGGGCGAAGAACATGTCGGTGATGTACCACTTGGCGCCAGCGCCAACGTTGGCGAAGGTGGAGTGGTCGCGGCCGCTACGAGTGGCCTGGCCCAGGCTCTCGTGAGCGAAACCGGCGGAAACGTACGGACGCAGAGCGTCGCCCACGGTACCGAAGTGGTAGGTAGCGTCGAGCTTGGCCTTGGAACCTTTGATGTCTTTGTTGAAGACTTCACCACGAGCGTTGTGGGTCTCGTTGTAGCCGAGGTCCAGGGAAACGTCGTCGGTCAGGAAGTAGCCCAGGCGAACACCAGGATTGGTGCCGTCGTTCTTGAAGTTACGTTCGCTGTCGTAGTACTGCTTGGTAACGTTGCCTTCGATTTCCACAGCGCCTTGGCCTTGAGCCAGAACGCCGAACGAAGTAGCAGCGACGAGCGAGCCAATGGCCAAGCCCAAGGTGTTTTTCAATTTCATCCGTTAAATCCCCATCTGGTGATAGTTAAGCAGTCCCACCACAAACAAGGGGGACAACTCGACGGCAAGTCTAGCAGAACTCGCCGGTTCGTTAGAGATATTTGCACGCCACTAAGTTTCATCGAGGCCGGCAAATTTCTCCCGAAGCTTGTCTAGCGCGCGCTTGTAGCGCATTTTTGTCGCGCTCAGGCCCATGTGCATGATGTCGGCAATTTCCTGAAATTCCAGCTCTGCGACAAAACGCAGCACCAGGATTTCCCGGTCAATCGGGTTCACATGCACCAGCCACTTGTCCAGCCCGCCTTTTTCTTCCGGCTTTGGAGCCTTGTCTTCGGACGCCTCTTCAACAGGGTCCAGACTCAAGGCGTCCATCAACCGACGTTTACGGCGCTCCTTGCGGTACTGGGTAATGCATTCGTTGTAGGTGATGCTGTAGAGCCAGGTCTTGAACTTGGACTTACCCTCGAAGTTCTTCAGCCCGTACAGCACTTTCAACATGACTTCCTGACAGACATCGTCCGCGTCACGGTCGTTCCCCAGATAACGCGCACAGACGTTGAACAGGGTCCGTTGGTAGCGCCGCATGAGCTCTTCATAGGCGCGGGTAACGTGGTACAGCTCCTCATGCGAACGCGCCACCAACTCTTCGTCGGTGAGCTCGCGGGGGTCATAACGCATGGGCGGCGAATGAACTTTATTCAAAACGGATCTGGCCGACAGTCAGGTCAATGTCGCCGCGCGACCCCGTGGGTCGATTTTCGCGGCGGCATACATTAACAGCTTTGTGCGGTTAGCGGCTATTGACTCGCTGTTCAAGCAGCTCGCGATTGGACAGCGATACCAGTTCGCCATCATCGGTCAGCAGCGTCGTCTTGACCGTACCGATCTCCTCGATATGCCCTTCGACCTCGCCAATCCGCACCTGCTGGCCCACCTGGTACAGCTCGCGCACGTAGATGCCAGCCAGGATCTGCCCGGCGATTTCGCGGCTGCCCAGGCCCATTGCCAACGCAACGGCCAGACCAACGGTAATCAGCCCGATCACGATCACATGGTTCAGCAGGTCGGTTTTCACCTCCAGCTGGCTGATGGCCACCGAGATGCTGATGATAATCACCAGGCCCTGGGTGATACGCCCCAGGCCTGCCGAGTATTCCAGGCCGATGCCTTCAGCTGCGCCGCGTACCAGGCCGTTTGCCACCTGGGCCAGCAGCACGCCGGCCAGCAGCACCAGGGCTGCGCCGAACACCTTCGGCAGGTACAGGGCAAGCATGTCGAGGGTTGCCGAGACCCGCTCCAGGCCCAGCGACTCGGCGGCCGAGACCAGGAAGATGAGCAGCACGAACCAGTAGACGATCTTGCCGATCAGGGTGGAGATGGGTACCTGGATGCCGACCCGGCCGAGCATCTTGGTCAGGCCGGTGCCGGCCATCAGGCGGTCCAGGCCGAACTTGGCCAGCAGTTTGGACAGCAGCGTGTCGAGCAGCTTGGCCACCACGAAACCGAGCAGCACCACGACCAGCGCGCCGAACAGGTTGGGGATGAAGTTCGCTACCTTGGTCCAAAGGGCAGTCATGGCGGTGACCAGGCTCTGGGTCCAGAGATCGAGTTCCATATTCAATCGGCCTTATCTGCTTTGCTGCCGTTGGCAGCGTTGCGGGAAGAGTGTCGACGCACCGGCGCAACATGCGCCGCGCCATTGTTCACGGCGATCAGCAGCGCCTGGCTCCAGCGGCCAAGCAGGCTGAACAGATCGCCCGCGCCAACCTGGCGGTTGGCGGTTTTCAGCACGCGACCCAGGCAAGCGGCGTCGTCCCGGTCGTCCCGGTCATTGCCGGAGGGTGACGCCTTGAGCAGGTCGCGCAGGGATTCTTCAAACGGATCGTGCATGGGCACCTCGCGCAGTGTCAGTCAGAGACGAGATGGCCGGTCGATGGGTCACACATCGCATTGGGACGAGTGTTTCAAAATGAATGCGCGTCGGCTTCTTCGCGGGCACGCCCGCTCCCACAGGGATTCCACAGAACCTGAAGGCTGTGGTGTCCCTGTGGGAGCGGGCGTGCCCGCGAAGAGGCCAGAGCAAGTCAATGAGCATCTATACCCACCGCAACCGCCGGAACAGCCACCACTGCCCCACCGCCAGCCCCAGCACGACGATGCAGGCAAACAGGAAGCCATAGGGGTTTTCCGCCCCCGGGATGCCGCCGACATTGATGCCCAGCAGCCCGGTGATGAAGCTCATGGGCAGGAAGATGCAGGTGATGATGCCGAAGCGGTACATGGTGCGGTTCATGCGCTCGCTGCGCCGGCGATCCTGGCTTTCCAGCACCAGGGCGGCCCGCTCGCGGGTCAGTTCCAGCTCTTCGAGGTAGCGGATCAGGCTGTTGTTCAGCTCGTTCCAGTAATCGGCGTCGGCATCGACGAACCAGCTCCATTTGCTACGCGACAGCTGGGCGTAGATCTCCCGCTGCGGAGCCAGGAAACGCCGCAGGCCGGCGGCACGCCGGCGAATCTGCTGCAGGCAGCCATTCTCTGGAGTGTACCGTTCGTCGGATTCGACCTTTTCTTCTTCCAGGTCGACCAGTTCGGACAGGTCGCTGACCAGGCCCTGGACCTTTTCGGTCAGCAGTTCGCCCATCAGCAGCAACAGCTCGGAAGCCGATTTCGGGCCCCTGCCCTCTTCGAGCTGCTGGAGAATCTCGTCACTGGCGCGCAACGGCCGCAGGCGCAGCGAGATGACCCGCTGCGCCTCGGCGAAGATGCGCACCGAGACCATGTCTTCAGGCTCTGCACCCGGGTTGAGGTTGACCCCACGCAGGAACAGCAACAACTGTTCATCGGCCATGGGCAGCAGGCGCGGCCGGGTATTTTCTTCCAGCAGCAGCTCGCAGGCGAATGCGCTCAGGCCGCTGTCGTGCAGCAGCCAGGTGCGGGTTTGCGGATGGCTGCGGTCCCAGTGCAGCCACAGGCTCTGCTCGGGTTGCAGCTGCAGGTCGTCCAGCTCGGTACGGGCAATCGAGCGCGCGCCGCCTTTGCCATCGAGCACCAGGGCGTGTACCAGCCCCCACTGCGCGTTGTCTTCCTCGAACATCAAAGCTCCATCAGCGCGGGCGGCGCATCACTCCGGCATTTTCAGCGGGCTTGGCGAGACCAGCACGCCATTGTTGTCGGCATACACGTACTCGCCCGGGCGGAAGGTCACCCCGGCGAAGGTCACTGCCACGTTGAGGTCGCCGATGCCGCGCTTGTCGGTCTTCATCGGGTGGCTGGCCAGGGCCTGCACGCCGACGTCGGTCTGGATCAGCACGTCGACGTCACGCACGCAGCCGTAGATCACCAGGCCTTCCCAACCGTTCTTGGCAGCCTTCTCGGCGAGCATGTCGCCGAGCAGTGCACGGCGCAGCGAGCCACCACCATCGACGACCAGGACCTTGCCCTTGCCATCGAGCTCGACCTGCTCCTTGACCAGCGAGTTGTCTTCGAAGCACTTGATGGTGACGATCTGGCCGCCGAACGAATCGCGGCCGCCGAAATTGCTGAACATCGGTTCCAGCACCTGCACCAGGTCCGGGTAGGCATCACACAGGTCGGGCGTAACGTAATGCTGCATGGGAAGCTCCTGTCAGTCACAACGAAAGCGGGTATCGGCCAAGGCTACACCGTAGAGCCCATTGCAGTCATCCGGGACCAAGCAGTCAGTTGTGTTTTGCCTGTACCGGCCTCTTCGCGGGTAAACCCGCTCCCACAGGGTCCTCACTGCACTCGAGCCCTGTGGAATTCCTGTGGGAGCGGGTTTACCCGCGAAGAGGCCAGCACAGGCGCAACCCATTCAACCGACGGGCACAGGCTCCGCCACCACCGTGGATTCATGCACCGGCACCAGCGGATCCCGCAGCCAACGCTCCACCAGCGGCCACACCTGCACCTGCGCGGCCTTGCTCACCAGCATGTCGACATGCCCGAAAGCCTCGAAGCCTTCCTCGAGCCCCAGCCGCAAAAACTGCTTGCGCTCACCGCCCAATTGCTCGAACAGCTTGCGGCAGGCCCACACCGGGTCCTGGAAGTCCCCCGCACCCGCCACCGCCAGCAGCGGCACATCCACCTCGGCCAGCCCCGCCCACCAGTCGCTCTGCCTGTCGCCAAAGCGCCCGAACAGGCCATGCCAGCGCATGCTCTCCAGGGCCAGGCCGATCGGCTCATCCTCCGGCCCACGCTTGAAACGCGGCCCGGAAATCTGCCCCCAGCGCTTGAGCAGCAGCTTCGCCCCCCAGGCCAGCGGCGGCACCTTCAACGGCCAGTACACGCGGCTGATCTGGGTACCGAACAACGCCACGCTGGCCACCTGATCGGCAGGCAGAAAGCCACCGCCCAGCGCTGCCGCCAGGGTCGTACCACCCAGGGAATGGCCGACCCAGTGCGGCGCCTGGCCCGATTGCTCGCGCACGAACGCGGCAATCAGCGGCAGGTCATCGCGGGCATAGGCGGCGACGCTGTTGTGCTTCCAGTCATGGTTACGTGGCGACAGGCCGTGGCCGCGCATTTCCGGGATCCACACATCGAAGCCGGCGCGGGCGAGATAGGCCCCCAGGCCAACCCCTTTGGGCGAGTACCAGAAGCGGCGGTTGGAGAAGCTGCCATGCAGGAGAATGACCGGCACGCCCTGGGCCTGGCCCTGATCGGCCAGCCCCAGGCGGGTGACAGCCAGCTCGACGCTGGGGTCAGGGCTGTTGCCGGCCTTGATCCGGTACACGTCTTCGCTGAGGTCGCCGCGGCGCTCGGCACTGAGCAGGGCCACGGGGAATAGAGTGCTGCTGCTTTGCATAAGGTTGCTTGGTGCACAAAAAAGGGCGGGATCCATTGCTGGAGCTCGCCCTGGAAAAAACCAGGCGGGGGTACGCCAGACGTACCCCCGCGTTTTACTGCATCAGACCGCGCCCTGCCCTTCGGCCAGGTAGAACCAGGTTTCGAGTACCGAGTCCGGGTTCAGCGACACGCTGTCGATGCCCTGTTCCATCAGCCACTTGGCCAGGTCCGGGTGGTCCGACGGGCCCTGGCCGCAGATGCCGATGTACTTGCCAGCCTTGTTGCACGCGGCAATGGCGTTGGCCAGCAGCTTCTTCACCGCAGGGTTACGCTCGTCGAACAGGTGGGCGATGATGCCGGAGTCACGGTCCAGGCCCAGGGTCAACTGGGTCAGGTCGTTGGAGCCGATCGAGAAGCCGTCGAAGTATTCCAGGAACTCTTCGGCGAGGATGGCGTTGGACGGCAGTTCGCACATCATGATCACGCGCAGGCCGTTTTCGCCGCGGGCCAGGCCGTTTTCGGCAAGCAGGTCGACGACCTGGCTGGCTTCACCCAGGGTGCGTACGAACGGCACCATGATCTCGACGTTGGTCAGGCCCATCTCGTTGCGCACGCGCTTGAGCGCACGGCACTCGAGCTCGAAGCAGTCACGGAACGATTCGCTGATGTAGCGCGAAGCGCCACGGAAGCCCAGCATCGGGTTTTCTTCTTCCGGCTCGTACAGCTTGCCGCCGATCAGGTTGGCGTACTCGTTGGACTTGAAGTCCGACAGGCGCACGATGACCTTTTTCGGGTAGAAGGCCGCAGCCAGGGTGCTGATGCCTTCGACCAGCTTCTCGACATAGAAGCCTACCGGGTCGTTGTAGCCAGCGATGCGCTTGTCGACGCTGTCCTTCAGGTCGGCCGGCAGGCCTGCGTAGTTCAGCAGTGCCTTGGGGTGCACGCCGATCATGCGGTTGATGATGAACTCCAGGCGCGCCAGGCCGACACCGGCGTTGGGCAGCTGGGCGAAATCGAACGCACGGTCCGGGTTGCCGACGTTCATCATGATCTTGAACGGCAGGTCGGGCATGGCGTCGACCGAGTTCTGCTTGACGTCGAAGCCCAGCTCGCCCTCGAAGATGAAGCCGGTATCGCCTTCGGCACAGGATACGGTCACACCCTGGCCATCTTTCAGCACCTGGGTGGCGTTGCCGCAACCGACCACAGCCGGAATGCCCAACTCACGGGCGATGATCGCCGCGTGGCAGGTACGCCCACCACGGTTGGTGACGATGGCGCTGGCGCGCTTCATCACCGGTTCCCAGTCCGGGTCGGTCATGTCGGAGACCAGCACGTCGCCCGGCTGGACCTTGTCCATTTCCGATACGTCGTTGATCACGCGGACCTTGCCGGCGCCGATGCGCTGGCCAATGGCGCGGCCTTCGACCAGTACGGTGCCCTTCTCTTTCAGCAGGTAGCGTTCCATGACGTTGGCGCTGGAGCGGCTCTTCACCGTCTCGGGGCGCGCCTGGACGATGTACAGCTTGCCGTCGTCACCGTCCTTGGCCCATTCGATATCCATCGGGCGCTGGTAGTGCTTCTCGATGATCATGGCCTGCTTGGCCAGTTCGCTGACCTCGGCATCGGTCAGGCAGAAGCGCGCGCGCTCGGCGCGGTCCACTTCGACGGTCTTGACCGAACGGCCGGCCTTGGCTTCTTCGCCGTAGACCATCTTGATCGCCTTGCTGCCCAGGTTGCGGCGCAGGATGGCTGGGCGGCCGGCCTCCAGGGTTTGTTTGTGCACGTAGAATTCGTCAGGGTTGACCGCACCCTGCACCACGGTTTCGCCCAGGCCGTAGGCGCCGGTGATGAATACCACGTCGCGGAAGCCCGACTCGGTGTCGAGGGTGAACATGACGCCGGCGGTGCCGGTTTCGGAGCGGACCATGCGCTGCACGCCGGCGGACAGGGCTACCAGCTTGTGGTCGAAGCCCTGGTGCACGCGGTAGGCGATGGCACGGTCGTTGAACAGCGAGGCGAACACTTCCTTGGCCGCGCGGATCACGTTGTCGACGCCGCGGATGTTGAGGAAGGTTTCCTGCTGACCGGCGAACGAGGCGTCCGGCAGGTCTTCGGCGGTGGCCGAGGAGCGCACGGCAACTGCCATGTTGTCGTTGCCGGCAGCCATTTCGGCGAAGGCCGTACGGATTTCCGAATCCAGGCGGGCCGGGAAGTCGGCTTCCATGACCCACTGGCGAATCTGCGCGCCGGTCTTGGTCAGGGCGTTGATGTCATCCACGTCGAGTGCGTCGAGCGCGGCGTGGATACGGTCGTTGAGACCACTCTGTTCGAGAAAATCGCGGTACGCCTGCGCCGTAGTGGCAAAGCCGCCCGGCACCGATACACCAGCACCTGCGAGGTTGCTGATCATCTCGCCCAGGGATGCGTTCTTGCCCCCCACATGCTCCACATCATGGACGCCGAGCTTATCGAGGGAAACTACGTACTCTACCAAGGTGATCTCTCCACTAACTGTATTGGAAAAGCTCAAGGGCGCCCGCCTGCCTTCGTTGACTTGGCCGGACGCTTGTGGCCTGTACCTGGAAAATAAGTGAGAATGCCGACAGCCGCATTCGGCAAACCGAACTTATCATATCCAAGAAACGTCATCAGCTTAAGGCCCAGATCGCAAATGAAACGAACCGCGTTCTTCATCTCCGACGGCACCGGCATCACTGCCGAAACCCTGGGCCAGAGTCTGCTCGCTCAATTCGAGAGCATTCCGTTCAATAAATTCACCCGTCCCTACATCGATTCGCCGGAAAAGGCGCGGACCATGGTCCAGCAGATCAACGCCGCAGCCGAGCGCGATGGTGTACGCCCGATCATCTTCGACACCATCGTCAATCAGGACATCCGTGAGATCCTGGCTACTTCGAATGGCTTCATGATCGACATCTTTTCTTCGTTTTTGTCCCCGCTTGAACAAGAATTGACTGCCCATTCGTCGTATTCCGTCGGCAAGTCGCACTCGATCGGCGGCAATTCCAACTACATGGAACGTATCGAGGCGGTGAATTTCGCCCTGGACAACGACGATGGCGCGCGCACCCACTACTACGACAAGGCCGACCTGATCCTGGTAGGCGTATCGCGCTGCGGCAAGACCCCCACCTGCCTGTACATGGCCATGCAATTCGGCATCCGCGCCGCCAACTACCCGCTGACCGAGGACGACATGGAGCGCCTGCAGCTGCCGGCGGTGCTGAAAAAGCACCACAACAAGCTGTTCGGCCTGACCATCGACCCCGACCGCCTCACCGCCATCCGCCACGAGCGCAAGCCCAACAGCCGCTATTCCAGCTTTGCCCAGTGCGAGTTCGAAGTGCGCGAGGTGGAAAACCTGTTCCGCCGGGAGAACATTCCCAACATCAATTCCACGCATTTTTCGGTGGAGGAGATTTCGGCGAAGATTCTGGTGGAGAAAGGGGTGGAGCGCAGGTTCAAGTAAGCCTGTACCGGCCTCTTCGCGGGTAAACCCGCTCCCACAGGGACCTAACTGCACTCAAGTCTTGTGATATCCCTGTGGGAGCGGGTTCACCCGCGAAAGGGCCAGCACAGGAATAAAAAAGCCCCGGCATCACTGCCGGGGCTTTTCATTTCAGCTCATGGCTCAGGACGGCACCACCGCCGCCTGCCCGCTCATGGCCAGGTCGACCAGCTCGCGGTTGGCTACCGCGTACATCGCATAGTCGGTACCGGTGGCATTGCGCAGGTCATCCAGCATGGCGCGCCAGCGCTCCACCATCACCCGGTGCTGCTCGGCCCACAGCGCCACGCGGGCGTCCATGTCTTCCGGTGCATCGGCCATCTGCAGTACCGAGATGGTGATCGCCCGCTGCTGCAGGTCGATGTCGTCGCGGAACGCCTCGCGGGCCAGCGCCTGCCAGTTGTTCTCCACCGGCAGGTTGCTGATTTCCTGCAGGTACCAGGTCAGGTCCAGCGCGCTGCCCACGGCGAAGAACGCCTTGGCCACCTGCGCCGGGTCATGGCCGGTAACGTCCGAAGCCTCGATGATCGGCAACAGGGTGTACAGGTGGGTAGTGCCAGCCACCATGCGCGCCAGCAACTCCGGCACACCAGCCTCGACGAAGCCCTGGTAGCGCACCATCCAGCGCTCGCGGGTCGGGCCCTCGAGCAACTCGTCGAGCTTGAGCCCCAGTTGCGCGATCTTCGGCCCGAAGTGCGCGGTGTCGCGCCCGGCGTCCTGCTCATTGCGGCGGCTGCGCAGGAACCAGCGGGTGGCACGGCGGCCCAGGCGCATCAGCTCGTCCATCAGGGTCAGCTGAATCTCCGCCGGCACCTGGTAGTCCAGTGCCTCGATCTGGCGGAACCAGTGCGGCAGATGGAAGATGTCGCGCACGATCACATACGCCCCGGCCACGTTGGCCGGGCTCATGCCGGTCGACTCCTTCAGGCGCTGGACGAAGGTGATGCCCATGTTGTTGACCAGGTCGTTGGCGATCTGGGTGCTGACGATTTCGCGCTTCAGGCGGTGGCGGCGCATGGATTCGGCAAATTTGCTGACCAGCGACGGCGGGAAGGCGGTTTCCATGTCGCGGGTCAGGTAGTCGTCGTCCGGCACCAGCGACTTGAGCAGCTGTTCCTTGAGGTCGATCTTGCTGTACGAGATCAGCACCGAAAGCTCGGCGCGGGTCAGGCCCTGGCCGGCGGCCAGGCGCTCGGCCAACTGCTCTTCGGACGGCAGGAACTCGATGGCGCGATCCAGCTTGCCTCGGGCCTCCAGGTCGGCCATCAGGCGTTTGTACTCGGCAATCCGCTCGCGGGCGCGGCGGGCCGCCAGCGACAACGCCTGGGTCTGCTTGTAGTTGTTGCCCAGCACCAGGCCGGCCACTTCGTCGGTCATGCTGCCCAGCAACTGGTTGCGCTGCTTCTCGGTCATGTCGCCACCCTGCACCACTTCGTTGAGCAGGATCTTGATGTTGACCTCGTGGTCGGAGCAGTCCACGCCGCCGGCGTTGTCGATGAAGTCGGTGTTGGTGGCGCCGCCATGCAGGCCGAACTCGACCCGGCCAAGCTGGGTCATGCCCAGGTTGCCGCCCTCGCCCACCACCTTGCAGCGCAGTTCGTTGCCATTGACCCGCAGCGCGTCGTTGGCCTTGTCACCGACGTCGGCGTGGCTCTCGGTGCTGGCCTTGACGTAGGTACCGATGCCACCGTTCCACAGCAGGTCTACCGGTGCCTTGAGCAGCGCATTGAGCAGCTCGGTCGGGGTCAGGCGGTCGGCTTCGATGGCGAAGCGCTCTTTCATTTGCGGGCTGATGGCGATGCTCTTGGCACTGCGCGGGAAGATCCCGCCGCCTTCGGACATGATGCTGGTGTCGTAGTCGCTCCAGGCCGAGCGCGGCAGGTCGAACAGGCGCTTGCGTTCGGCAAAGCTTGCGGCTGGCTCCGGGTTCGGGTCGATGAAGATGTGCAGGTGGTTGAACGCCGCCACCAGTTGCAGCTTGTCGGACATCAGCAGGCCGTTGCCGAACACGTCGCCGGCCATGTCGCCGACGCCAATGACGGTGATCGGGTCTTCCTGCACATTGATGCCGCGCTCGCGGAAGTGGCGCTGCACGCCCACCCAGGCGCCGCGCGCGGTAATACCCATCTTCTTGTGGTCGTAACCGGCCGAGCCGCCCGAGGCGAAGGCGTCGCCCAGCCAGAAGCCGTAGTCGATGGCGATGCCGTTGGCGATGTCCGAGAAGGTCGCGGTGCCCTTGTCGGCCGCCACCACCAGGTACGGGTCGTCATCGTCATGGCGCACCACGTTGGCCGGCGGTACCACGCCACCGTCCTTGAGGTTGTCGGTGATGTCGAGCAGGCCGGAAATGAAGATGCGGTAGCACGCCACGCCTTCGGCGGCGATCTCGTCACGGCTGCCGCCCAGCGGCAGGCGGCGCGGCAGGAAGCCGCCCTTGGCACCGACCGGCACGATGACCGAGTTCTTCACCTGCTGGGCTTTCACCAGGCCCAGCACCTCGGTGCGGAAGTCTTCCTCGCGGTCGGACCAGCGCAGGCCGCCGCGGGCGACGTTGCCAAAGCGCAGGTGCACGCCCTCGACCCGTGGCGAGTAGACGAAGATCTCGAACTTGGGCACTGGTTTAGGCAGTTCGGGGATCAGCTTGGGGTTGAACTTGAAGCTGAAGTACGACTTGTTGTGGCCGTTGGCGTCCGGCTGGTAGAAGTTGGTGCGCAGGGTGGCCTTGATCAGGTCCAGGTAGCGACGCAGGATGCGGTCTTCGTTGAGCACCTGCACGTCGTCCAGCGCGGTAAGGATGGCTTGTTCCAGGCGCAGTTGCTTGTCATCCAGGTCTTCCTGGGTGAGCTTGCGCGCCAGGTAGAAGCGGGTCTTGAACAACCGGGTCAGCTCGCGGGCGATGTCGGTGTGGTTGTTCAGGGTGCTGGCGATGTAGCCCAGGTCGAAGCCCAGGCGAATCTGCTTCAGGTAACGGGCGTAGGCGCGCAGCAGCGCCACGTCGCGCCATGGCAGGCCGGCGGTCAGCACCAGGCGGTTGAAGGCGTCGTTCTCGGCATCGCCGCGGACGATGTGGATGAAGGCATCCTGCAGGGTGTCGTTGAGCTGCTGGATGTCCAGGCTCAGGCCTTCGCTGTAGGTGAAGGCGAAGTCGTGGATCCAGTAGCCGCGGCCACTGGCATGGCGCAGGCGGTACGGGAACTCGCCGAGCACGCGCAGGCCAAGGTTCTCCAGGATCGGCAGCACGTCGGACAGCGCCAGCGGCGTGTCGGCGTGGTACAGCTTGCAGTGCAGGGTGCGCTCGCCGACCTGGGTCAGCGGCTGGTAGAAGCTCATCGCCAGCGGCTTGCTTTCCGACAGGTTCAGCACGTGCTGCAGGTCGACCACCGCCGAGTGCGCGGCGAAGCGCTCGCGGTAGCCGGCCGGGAAACCTTTGGGGAAGTCGGCGAGGATGTTGGTGCCCTGGGCTTCGCCGAAGTTCTCGATCACCAGCGCCGAGTAGTCGTCATGCCACGAGCGGCAGGCCTGGATCACTTCGCGTTCCAGCTGCTGCGGGTCGATGTCGATGCGGTTTTTCGGGTCTACCCGCAGAATCAGCTGCACACGGGCCAGCACCGATTCGGAGAAGAAGGTCCAGAACTCGCAGTCGCTGGCCTTCAGGCGCTCCATCAGCACCTGCTGGATCTTCTGCCGCACTTCGGTGGAGTAGATTTCCCGCGGTACATAGGCCAGGCAGTAGCAGAAGCGGCCGTACGGGTCCTTGCGCAGGAACACGCGGATCTTGTTGCGTTCCTGGATCTGCACGATCGACATGACGGTGCTGAACAGCTCGTCGACCGGGGTCTGGAACAGGTCGTCGCGCGGCAGCACTTCCAGCACCTGGGCCAGTTCCTTGCCCAGGTGGGCCTTGGGATCGAAGCCCGAGCGGCGCTCGACTTCGGTGACCTTCTGGCGGATATAAGGGATGGCATGCACGCTTTCACCGTACACCGACGAGGTGTACAGGCCCATGAAGCGGTGTTCCTTGATCACCTTGCCATCGGCGTCCAGCTGGCGGATCGACACGTAGTCCGGGTAGGCCGGGCGGTGTACGCGGCTTGGCAGCGCGGCCTTGGCGAACGACAGCAGCAACGGTTCGTTGAGGTAGGCCACGGCATAGTCTTCGATGCGCAGCTCGTCGCTCGTCAGGCCCACGCGCAGGCGGCGCGGCAGGCCGAGGAACGAGTGCTCGTCGTAGACCATCTGGCCGCCATCGGCGTCGCCCTTTACGGTGAATTCTTCATAGCCCAGGAAGGTGAAGTGGTTGTCCAGCAGCCACTCTAGGAACGCCTTGACCTCGCCCTTTTCGTGCTGCGCCGGGCCAAAGGCGGTCTGCTCCACCTCCGCCACCACTTCACGCAGCTTGGCCTTCATCGGTTCGAAGTCGGCAACCACCACCCGCACCTCGGCCAGCACCTGCTCGATCTCGCGGGCCAGGACCGTCAGCTCGGCGGCGTTGGCGCAACGGTCGATCTCCAGGTACATCAGCGACTCATGGCGTACGCCCTCGCCCTGGGTGCCCTTGGGCAGCAGTTCAAGCAGCTCGCCCTTGGCGCCGCGGCGCACGCTGAGCACGGTGGTCTGCAGGGTGTGGATGCTGTAGCCGCGGCGGTTGAGCTCGGTGCGTACCGAGTCGACCAGGAACGGCAGGTCGTGGTGCAGCACTTCGACCACGCTGTGGGTCGATTGCCAGCCATTGCGTTCGTAATCGGGGTTGTACACCCGTACTTGCGGGTATTCGGGGTCGAAACGCTCGATGATGCGCCAGGCTGACAGGGTGCAGCCGGCCAGGTCGGAAAGCCTGCGTTGGGTGAGTTCGTCCAGAGAGATGATGCCGAAGAACTGCTCGGCGAACAGCGCGACTTGTGGCAGGGACTGTTCGCTGATGTGCTGCGCCAGGGCCGCTTGCAGTTGATGCTGGAAGTCGGCTTTGCTGGCTGCGGTGAAGAACGCCATCTGTGGTACTCCGCTTGGGCTTTGTAATAATTGAAGCGTCGCTGCGTGCGCCGTGTACGGATCAACGATAGCCAACCCGTGGCAAGGCGGACGGTAAAACCAGGCGTTGAACGTGCGCAGGCACGTCCAGGGCTCGCCGAAGCTTAACGACTGATCGGTCATCAAGGCTTGCAGCGCTGCGACAATTTCGGTCAAGGGGGGGTAACTTTACGTTTATGCCTGTCGGCAAGACTGTCAGAATTCCCTTCCGTTTCCTTTGATCCGAGCCTTGTCCATGCAAATCAATACTGCCCTGCTGTTCGCCACCCCTTGCGATGACGAGGAAGACAACATGGCGACCCTGTGCTGCCACAGCGACAAGGGTCAGATGTTCCTGCTGACCCGCTACCCGGACGAAGACACCGTCGACCTGACCCTGGATGACGAGCCGTCGACGCTGGATGGCCTGAAAGTGACCCTGAGCGCCAAGCGCCTGCTGATCGAAGTGGCGGCCGGCGACCGGGATGCGCTGAAGGGGGATGAAGTGCTGGAGATCAACCTGACCAGCGAGTTGAGTGACATGGATGAAGTGAAGGAAACCCTGGAGAACATCCTGGCCGGGACCGGCACCTTCGTCTGCGAACTCTGAGCCATACAGCAATCCAAACGCTTGCGCGATCCCTGTAGGAGCGGCCTTGTGTCGCGATGGGCCGCAACGCGGCCCCAGCAATGTATGCCGTGACGCCGAGATTCTGGGGCCGCGTTGCGGCCCATCGCGACACAAGGCCGCTCCTACAAAGGCCGCGCCAGGCTTCAGATCAGTGCCGCCTGCATCTCTTGGGCCTGTTGCCGCAACGCCTGGCAAAACGGCTCCACCGCCGCCGACGCCGGCCGGTGGTCCGGCCTGATCAGCATCACCTGGTACGGCACCGACACCCGCAACCGCCGGATCGGCAACCCGCCCTGCGCCGCCTCCAGCCCGCTCAGCGGGTTGATGATCGCCACCCCCAGGCCCTGCCTGACCATGGCGCACACCGAGGCAGCACTGGTGGTCTCGATGACCGTGCGGCGGTTCACCCCTGCCGCGCGAAAGTGCTGGTCCAGGCGCTGCCGGTAGGTGTCCAGGCTGGCCAGGTTGATGAAGTCGACCTCGTGGAAGTCGCTCAGCTCCAGCTCGGCCCTGGCCTGCAACGGGTGCCCGTCGGGCAGCACGCACACCATGTTGGCGCTGAACAGTAATTCGCCGTAGGCGCCACGCGGTATCTGTTCTACCTCGGTCAGGCCCAGGTCGTGCTGCTGGGCAACCAGCGACTCCTCCAGCAACGGCGACTCCTGCGCCAGGATACTCACGCTCACGCCCCGGTGCTGCTGGTGAAAGCGCTGGCAAGCCTTGGGCAGCAAGGTCTGGGAAAACAGTGGCAGGCAGGTAATGGCCAGCCGGCCCTGCTCGAAATTGCGGATAGCCTGGGCAAAGCGGTCGATGCGCTCCAGCCCTACGTAGGCCCGCTCAACCTCCTCGATCAACAGCAGCGCCTGGGCCGTCGCCACCAGGCGGCCACCTTCGCGCTCGAACAGGTTCAGCCCGGTTACCTGCTCCAGCCGCGCCAGCTCACGGCTGACGGTGGGCTGCGAGGTAAACAGCAGGCGCGCCGCACCGGTGACGCTGCCAGCGGCCATGATGGCGCGGAACACTTCGATATGGCGGACGGACAGTTTCACGGGCAACACCTGGCAAGTCGGCAATGGTCATATCAGATATGAATGGCTGACAGAAAAATAGCTATTTTTCTGAATTCCTGCTTTGGCTCATCCTCGTGGCCTTCCTTATATGAGTAGCGCCGCCATGACTGCACCCTTCACTCTTCTGGCCGAGGCTGTCCGCCAGCACGGCTCGCCGCTGTGGGCCTACGACGCCGGCACCATCGCCGAGCGTGTCGAACAGCTGAAGGTGTTCGACACCGTGCGCTTCGCCCAGAAGGCCAACCCCAACCTGCATGTGCTGCGCCTGATGCGCGCCCACGGCCTGGTGCTGGACGCAGTGTCGCTGGGCGAAATGGAACGGGCCTTTGCCGCGGGCGCCAGCGTGGATGGCGACCCTGCCGGCGTGGTGCTGACCTGCGACGCGCTGGACCGGCCGACCCTGGAGCGGGTGGTGGCCTCGAAGATCGAAGTCAACGCCGGTTCCATCGACATGCTGCGCCAACTGGGTGAGCGCTCGCCCGGCCACCGCGTTTGGATCCGCATCAACCCCGGCTTCGGCCATGGCCACAGCCGCAAGACCAACACCGGCGGCGAGAACAGCAAGCACGGCATCTGGCACGAAGAGCTGGGCGAAGCGCTGGCCTGCGTGAAAACCCATGGCCTGCACCTGGTAGGGGTGCACATGCACATCGGCTCGGGGGTGGACTACCAGCATCTGGAGCAAGTGGCGCGCTCGATGATCGAGCTGATCGGCCGCCTGGGCGTGGACATCGAGGCGTTCTCCATTGGCGGCGGCCTTTCCACCCCGTACCGCAGCAGCGACAAGCCGGTCGACCTGCAACGCTACGCCCGGACCTGGGCCGTGGCCCGCAAGGAAATCGAAGCGATGTTGGGCCACCCCGTGCGCATGGAGATCGAGCCGGGGCGCTTCCTGGTGGCGGAATCGGGCTACCTGGTGGCCGAGGTACGCGCCGTGAAGCAGGTGGGCCGCAACACCTTCGTCATGATCGACGCCGGTTTCAACGACCTGATGCGCCCGGCGATGTACGGGGCCTACCACCGTATGACCCTGCTCGACGCCGACGGCCAGCCGGTTGACCGCCCACGGCAGCCGACCGTGGTGGCCGGGCCGCTGTGCGAGTCGGGTGATGTGTTTACCCAGGATGATCAGGAACTGACCCCGCACGACCTGCCCCAGGCGCAGGTGGGGGACCTGCTGGTGATCCACGACGCCGGGGCCTATGGCGCGTCGATGTCGTCGAACTACAACAGCCGGCCGTTGCTGCCGGAGTTCCTGATCGAGGATGGAGCGCTACGGATGATTCGCCGCAGGCAGACGGTGCAGGACCTGCTGGGCCTGGAGGCAGGCTTCTAACTATCGACGTGGATTGCAGTCGAGCCCATCGATGGCACGGGCTTCGCCCATGTTCGCGGGTAAACCCGCTCCCACAGGTACGGCGCCGGGCTCGAGGGCAGTGCCGTACTTGTGGGAGCGGGTTTACCCGCGAAAGGGCCGGCCCGGGCAACACATCAGCTGATGCCCTGCCCCACCGTCCATTGCCCCGCCCTACACAATCCGGGTACCCTTTTTTCCTCCCGGTCTCCCCAGGCATGACTCCATGATCATTCGCCAAAGCATCGCTGCAGACCACCCGCAACTGCTCGATATCTGGCTGCGCGCCGTGCGCGCCACGCACCACTTTCTGCAAGCGTCCGACATCGACGCGCTGCTGCCGCAATTGCGCGACGTCTACCTCCTGGCCGTCGAGCTCTGGGTCGCGGTTGACACCGAAGACCGCCCGCTGGGCTTCATCGGTTTCAATGGCAACCACGTGGAAATGCTCTTCGTCGCCCCCGAGCGCCATGGCCAGGGCATAGGCCGCGCGCTGCTGGACTTCGGCCGCCAGAAGCACAACGTGATGAGCGTCGATGTCAACGAGCAGAACCCGCAGGCGGTGGGGTTCTACCGGCATTACGGTTTCATCCAGACCGGCCGCTCACCGCTGGATGGCGAAGGCCGGCCGTTCCCCTTGCTGCATATGAGCCTGCCCGCACAGGCTTGATTTCCGGGGCCGCATTGCGCCCCGCCGCTGTTACAAATTTGCGAGACAGACCAAAGGCATGAACCCGACGCGCTATAGCACCGTGGCCAAGGACTTGATGGAAGGCATCGCCAGCGGCCGCTACCCGGTGGGCAGCCTGCTGCCGACCGAGTTCGAGCTGTGCGACCTGTACGATGTGAGCCGACACACGGTGCGCGCGGCGATCAACCAGTTGCTCAACCAAGGGCTGGTATCGCGGCGCAAGCGCGTGGGTACCCGGGTGGAGGCCAGCAGCCCGCGCGGTGGCTACTCGCAGTCACTGGCCAGCGTGGCGGACCTGGCACACCTGGCGGAAACCCAGCAACGGGAAATCCAGGACGTGCGCCACTTCGTCGCCGACCTGAGCGAGGCGGCGCGGCTGGGGCTGGTACCGGGCGAGCACTACTTCTGCGTGTCGAGCATCCGTGTCGACCGCGTGCACAAAGCGGCGCCGCTGTGCTGGACCGATGTGTATGCGCAGCGCGACTATGCCGAGGTCATCGAGTTGGCCCGCGAGCACCCCGACCAACTGATTGCGGGGCTGATCGAGCAACACTATGGCCGGGCGATCGCGGTGGTCGACCAGCAGGTGCGGGCAGTGTTGCTGACCGCGGAAATGGCCCGGGTGCTGAAGGCCGAGGCAGGCGCGCCGGGGCTGAAGATCATTCGCCATTACCGCGAGGAAAACGGCGACCTGATGGCGGTGTCCGAGACGGTGCACCCGGATGATCGCTTTACCCTGGTTACCCAGATGCGCCGGGATCGGTCGCCTGGCTGATCAAACCAGCGCCATGCTCGATATCCCAAAACTTGCGCGATCCCTGTAGGAGCGGCCTTGTGTCGCGATAGGGCTGCGCAGCAGCCCCAGGATTTCCGCGCAGGTGCACAAATTGCCGGGGCTGCGGCGCAGCCCTATCGCGACACAAGGCCGCTCCTACAGGGATCGCGCATGTGGCCAGGTTTACCTCACATGTCCAACACCCGCTCAGCCTCCGCCAACTGCTGTCCCCGCACCGTGGTCACCCGATGATCGCGCGCCAGCAAGGCATAGATCGTCGGCAGCACAAACAAGGTAAACAAGGTCCCCACCAGCATCCCGCACACGATCACCACCCCCAGGCCAAAGCGGCTGTTGGCCCCGGCGCCGCTGGCGAACAGCAGCGGCAGCACGCCGAAGGTCATCGCCGCCGTGGTCATCAGCACCGGCCGCAGGCGTATCTGCGCGGCGCGGACGATGGCGGCGGCACGGTCGAGGTTGTCACGCACCTGGATCTCGTTGGCGAACTCCACCATCAGGATGCCGTGCTTGCTGATCAGGCCGATCAGGGTCACCAGGCCGATCTGCGTGTAGATGTTCAGCGTGGCCCAGCCCAGCGCCAGCGGCAGCAACGCACCGCAGATCGACAGCGGCACGGTCACCAGGATGATCAGCGGGTCCACCAGGCTTTCGTACTGCGCAGCCAGCACCAGGTAGATCACCACCAGGGCGGCGAGAAACGCCCACATCAGGGCAAAGCCCTCTTGCACGTACTGACGCGACTCCGATTGCCAGTCATGGCTGAAGCCAGGTGGCAGTTCGGCGGCAAGCTGTTCGAGAAATGCCACGGCATTCCCCATCGACACACCGGGCGCCGGGATCGCCTGCAGGGTACTGGCGTTCTGCTGGTCGAACTGCAGCAAGCGGTTGGGCGCCACTTCGATGTCCAGGTGCACCACCGTGGCCAGCGGTACCAGGCTGCCGTTTTCGGCGCGCACGTACTGGCGGTTCAGCGCCGCCGGCGTCAGACGCTGGTCCTGGATGCTTTGCGGGATCACGTCGTAGGAGCGCCCGAACAGGGCGAAGCGGTTGAGGTACTGTTCGCCCACCAGCACGCCCAGCGACTCGCCGATGGCCTGCATACTGATGCCCAGGCTGGCCGCCTTGGCGCGGTCGATGCGCACCTTGACCACCGGGTTGTTGTAGTCGAGGTCGCTGTCCACCACGCTGAACAGGCCGCTGTCGCGGGCGCGCTGCTTGATCATCTCCATGGTCTGGTACAGCTCGGGGTAGTCCTGTGCGCTGCGCAACACCATCTGCACCGGCAAACCACCGCTGGAGCCCGGCAGCGAGGCCACCTGAAAGGCGAAGATGCTGCTGCCTTCAATGTCCGCCACGGCCTGCTGCAACTGCGCCTGCACCTGCGCGGCGGAACGCTCGCGGGCCTGCCAGGCGCTGAGGTTGATGCCGCCGAAACTGGCGGCCGGGCCGTCGGTGCCGTTGATGATCCAGGTGTCGGTGGTTTCGGCGAGGGACTTCATCACCTGGTCCAGCTTCAGGGCAAAGCGCTCCACATAATCCAGGCTGGCATGCTGCGGCGACTTGATGGCCGTCAGCACCGCCGCCTGGTCCTCGGGCGGGGCCAGTTCGCGCTGCGGCAGCAGGTACAGCCAAGGCAGGCTCAGGCACACCAGAAGCGCCACACCACCACTGATCCAGCGATGCGACAGGGTGTAGGCAAGTACTCGCCCATAGGCCCCGGTCAGCATGCCGAACAGGCGGTCGGCCATGTTGGCCATGGCGCCATGCTGCTGGCCGGGTTGCAACAACAGCGAGCTCATCACCGGCGACAGGGTGAGCGCAACGATGCCGGAAACGATCACCGCCCCCGCCAGGGTCAGGGCAAACTCACGGAACAGCGTGCCGGTCAACCCGCCCATCAAGCCGATCGGCGCGTATACGGCGGCAAGGGTCAGGGTCATGGCGATCACCGGCCCGGCGATCTCCCGCGCCCCGGCCAGTGCCGCGGCAACCGGCGACTTGCCCTCTTCGATATGGCGGTGCACGTTCTCCACCACCACGATGGCATCGTCTACCACCAGGCCGATTGCCAGCACCATCGCCAGCAAAGTCAGCAGGTTCAGGCTGAAGCCGAACAGCAGCATCAGGCCCGCCGCACCGAGCATCGACAGCGGGATGGCCACCACCGCGATCACCACGCTGCGCAGCGAACCCAGGCACAGCCAGATGACCAGCACCACGATCAACATGGCCTCCACCAGGGTGCGCAGCACCTCGTCGATCGAGGCATCGATGAAGCGTGCGGTCTCGTAGGCCAGCGCCACCTCCACCCCGGGTGGCAGGGTCTGGCGGATCTGCGGCAGCAGCTGGCGAATACCCTCGACGATCACCAGCGGGTTGCCGGTCGGGGTGGGGAACAGCCCCAGGTGCACGGCGGGCTTGCCGTCCATGGTGGCGCTGGTCTGGGTGGCCGCCGCGCTCAGCTCGACGGTGCCGACATCGCGCAGGCGCACCAGGTCGGTGCCATCGTTGCGGATGATCAGCTCGCGGAAGTCCTCGACCCGGGTCAGGTCGGTGTCCACCTGGATATCGGCCAGCACGTACTGCCCACGCACCTGCCCCGGCGTCGCCTGGTAGTTGTTGGCACGCACCGCCTGCGCCACGTCGGCGGCCGTCACCCCGCGCCCGGCCATCTGCTCGCTGTCCAGCCACAGGCGCATGGCCAGGCGCTGCCCGCCGAACGACTGCACCTTGGCCACACCGTCGATGCCGGAGAACTGCGGTTCCACCACCCGCGACAGGTAATCGCTCAGTTCAGGTATCGACAAGGTTTCGCTGGCAAAGCCCACGTAGGCCACCGCCGTGGAGTCACCTGCCGACAGCTCCACCACCGGGTCGTAGGCCTTTTCCGGCAGGCGATAGCGCACCTGGTTGACCTTGGCCATGGTCTCGGCAAGCGCCTGGGTCGAATCGCGGTTGAGCACCATGCGCAAGGTGATCAAGCTGCGCCCCTGCTGCGACGACGAGGACAGGTAGTCGATGCCCTCGACCGACGACACCGCCTGGGTGATCGGCTGGGTCACGAAGCCTTGCATCAGCTCGGCAGAGGCGCCGGGGTACTCGGTGCTGATGGTGATGGTAGAGGTTTCCAGCAGCGGGTACTGGCGGATCGGCAGCTTGCCCATGGCAAACAGCCCCAGCAGGATGATCAGGCTGCTGACCACCAGCGCCAGCACCGGGCGGCGGACAAAGAGGTCAGTGAACTTCACGATTGCCGCCCTCCCTGGCTGGCCTGCAGGCTGTCTTGCGCCACAGGCTCGACCGACATGCCGTCGCTCAGTTTCAACTGGCCGGAAACCACCACCTGGTCACCGGGCGCCAGGCCTGAGGTGATCTCCACCCGCCCCTGCCAGCGCTCACCGGTAGTCACCCGCACCCGGCTGACCCGGGTGCCCTGTTCCGGGTCCCGGGTAGCGACGAACACCGTCTGCCCGTAGGCGGTGTAGGTAATAGCGGTTTCCGGCACGGCCAGCACGCTTGACGGCTGCGCGGCATCCAGGCGCACGCCGGCGTACATACCCGGCTGCAACTGCCCGCCCGGGTTCGGCAAGGCCGCCTGCACCTGCACCAGGCGCGCCTTGCTCACCACCGGGTCCACCGCGACCACCCGGGCCTGGAAGTCCTCCCCGCGCACCGCATCCACCGTCAGCGCCAGCATTTGCCCCACGTGCACTTCGGGGGCGGCTTGTTCGCCCAGGGAAAAATTGACGTGCAGCTGGCTGATGTCGGCCAGGCTGGCGATTGTCTCACCGGCGCTCAGGTACTGGCCCTGATGCACCCGGCGAATGCCGAGCTTGCCGGCAAACGGCGCGCGTATTGCCTTCTGCGCGATCAGCGCCTCGACATGCTGCAGCTCACCGCTGGCCACGTCCACGGCGGTGGCCGCATTGTCGAGCAGCTCCTGTGACACGGCGTTCACCGCGCGCAGCTTGCGGCTGCGCTGCAGCACCACTTCGGCATTGCGCAGCCTGGCGCGCAACTGCACGCGCTGGGCCTGCTCCGGGGCATCGTTCAGCTGTACCAGCAATTGCCCTGCACTCACCCATTGCCCCGACTCGAAGGCGATGCGGGTGATGCGCCCCGCCGTCTCGGCCGCCACCTGTACCTGGTTGACCGCCTCCAGCTCCCCCGAGGCAAAGTTCTGCCGTGCCAACTGCACTTGCTCGGCCGTGGCCAGCGCCACCTTGGTCGCCGGCCATGCCGCCGCAGCCGGCGGCGCCGAGCCACTGCCGACCAATGCACAGGCAGCGGCCAGCACACCTGCAACAGCGCCAGCCCAGGCCAGTAACGTCCTTTTGTTCATGCAGTGCTCCGATCATCAGGGAAAGCGGTTGCGGGGAAGATCGGGCAGGACTATAAGAGCTCGAGTTAACTTGAGGTCAACAGGCATGGCAGCGGACAACACACGGATGCTAACGGTAGGGGAAGTGGCCAAACGCAGCGGCGTGGCGGTTTCTGCGCTGCACTTCTACGAGACCAAGGGGCTGATCGCCAGCGTCCGTACGGCGGGTAACCAGCGCCGCTATCCTTCACTGGTGCTGCGCACGCTGGCCATCATCAAGGTGGCGCAGCGCACGGGTATTCCGCTTGAGGAGATCAAGCAGGCCTTCAGCCGCTATGCGCCCAACAGCAAGCTCACGGCAGCGCAATGGGGCGAGATGTCGACCGCCTGGCGCGAAGACCTGAACGCCCGCATTCGTACTCTGGAAGCGTTGCGCGACAGCCTGGACAACTGCATTGGCTGCGGCTGCCTGTCGCTGGAAGATTGCCCGCTGCGCAACCCCGAGGATGTGCTGGGCAAGGAAGGTACCGGGGCGCGGATTCTGGAGAAGAAGACCCGATAAGGCATGCGCGGTCTGTTGTGGGAGCGGGTTTACCCGCGAAGAATCCAACGCGGTGCATGGCACCGGCTGCGCCGGTGTTCGCGGCTAAAGCCGCTCCCACAGGGTCCCTGCTAACTCAATGAGCCTTGTGCAGTTCCATGAGTTCGCGCCCCCATGGTTCAGTCGCCTTTGCCCAGCACATACCGGTCAAAATGCTCGATGTGCTCGTCCAGGTTGTCCTCGAGCATCATCCGGTACTGCTCGCAGAAATACTTCAACAACTCTTCCCGCGCGGCAGCCAGTTCGGCACTGGTCTTGAAACTGCGGGCACTCATCCAGGCATTGAAGCGCGAGGCGCCGAAGGTCAGCGAGGCACTGACCTTGCCCAGGTCTTCGATTTTCTCGATCTGCTGGTTCGCCAGTTCGATATGCGCATCCGCGCGGTCGTAAAAAGCCTGATCGGTAGCTTGTGTCATTGCGGTTTACCTTGTTGCAGCATTCAAGTTGAGTACCCGCGAAAAATTGTACCCCGTACGCGTGAACCTGTATTGAGCCGCACAGTCTTAGCCGAGCCCTCAAATCGGCCTTGCCGCCGTCATTCACCAGAGCCACTCACCCCATGCGCCAAGCAGTCCGTCGCTCCCCCTTTGTCTCGCTCTGCCTCATCCCTTTTTTCCACCTGTTCGCCAACCCCGCCCATGCCAGCGGGGAAAGGCAACTGGTGGCAGCCATCAACGACTATCGCACCCAGCCACAACGCTGCGAGCGGCGCATGATCCGAGGCTCGACGCCGCTGGTGCTGAAACCGAAACTGGCGTTGCCGGTCGGCTACGGCGGGGGTTTGCGGGAAGGATTGAAGGCTGCGGGTTATCAGGCGGTGAAGGTGCGGGCCATCCGCCTGGTCGGCGCGCGAGATGCCGAGGAGGCCTTTGACATGCTCCGCAGCGACTACTGCGCAGCCCTGCTCGATAGCCAATATGCCGATATCGGTGTGAGTCGCTCACGCAATGAATGGCGGGTACTGCTGGCTCGGCCCCTGCTCGATGCCCAGCTTGGCGATAGGCGATCGGCAAGCAACGCGTTGCTGGCACAGGTAAACGCTGCGCGGGCGAAGCCGCGCCTGTGTGGTCGCCAGCGCTTTGCCGCTGCACGCCCGTTGACCTGGAACACCGCCCTGGGAACGGCGGCGCAGCGCCACAGCCGGGCGATGGCCAACGACAATTTCTTCGCGCACCGCGACCTCGATGGTGATCTACCCGCGGATCGGGCATGGGATGCCGGCTACCGTGGGCGACAGATCGGCGAGAACATTGCCGCAGGCCAGGGGTCACCGAGCAAGGCGATGGCCGGCTGGCTGGCCAGCCCCGGGCATTGCGCCAACCTGATGAACCCGATGTTTACCCAGGTGGGTGCGGCCTTTGCCGAGAACTCGCGTAGCGATAACGGCGTTTACTGGACGATGCTGTTCGGCGCGCCTTGAAGGGCACGTGCCAGCCCTGTGACCAGGGCTGGCCTGCCGATCGTTGCCTGCACCACCTCTGACAACCCCGCCATACCTCCCCCCTCGCAGTCTCAGATGACTGGCGCTGGCGATGACACATCGCTTGCATATGACACTTTGTGTCATTAATATCGCAATTGTGTCCTGACGGCGTCCTCGCCGATCAGCAATCCATCGCCCTTCCCCATGCAGGTACCGCCCATGACGACCACCATGCAGACCCCCAAGGACCAACTCGTCAAACTCGCCCAGCAGCAGATGCTGACGGCGCTGGCCGACAACACCTATACCTCTCGACAAAAGCTCGCCCTCACCTGCCGCATCCTGTTCGACGGCGGCCACGATTCCGGCCTGGCCGGGCAGATCACCGCCCGCGCCGAGCAGCCTGGCACCTACTACACGCAACAACTCGGCCTGGGCTTCGACGAAATCGCCGCTTCCAACCTGCTGGTGGTCGACGAAGACCTCACCGTGCTGCAAGGCCGCGGCATGGCCAACCCGGCCAACCGCTTCCACAGCTGGCTGTACCGCGCACGCCCCGACGTCAACTGCATCATCCATACCCACCCACTGCACAGCGCCGCCCTGTCGATGCTGGAAGTGCCACTGGCCATCTCGCACATGGACCTGTGCCCGCTGTTCGACGACTGCGCGTTCCTCAAGGAATGGCCCGGCGTACCAGTGGGCAACGAAGAAGGTGAAATCATCTCCAGGGCGATCGGCGACAAGCGCGCGATCCTGCTTTCCCACCACGGTTTGCTGATCGCCGGCCGCTCGATCGAGGAAGCCTGCGTCCTTGCCATGCTGTTCGAGCGCGCGGCAAAGATGCAGCTGCTAGCCATGGGCGCCGGTGAAATTCGCCCCATCCCGGATGCCCTGGGCAAGGAAGCCCACGACTGGATCTCCACCCCCAAACGTCATGGTGCCGCCTTCAGCTACTACGCGCGCCGTGCCTTGCGTGCCCATGGCGACTGCCTGGGCTGACTGAAGCTGTACTCTTTCCCCAACAACGGCAGAGGTGCCTGGTTATGTCTACACCTGTAATTCGCGGCGTTATCGGCTACACCATCACTCCCTTCACGGCAGACGGCGCGCTCGACCTGGATGCCCTGGGCCTGTCCATCGACCGCCTGATAGAAGACGGCGTGCACGCCATCGCACCACTGGGCAGCACCGGCGAAGGCGCCTACCTGTCCGACAGCGAATGGGAAACGGTGGTGCGCTTTAGCCTGGCACGCATTGCCGGCCGCGTGCCCAGCGTGGTCAGCGTCTCCGACCTGACCACCGCACGCACCGTGCAGCGCGCCCGCCTGGCACAGGCCTGCGGCGCCACGGCGGTGATGGTGCTGCCCATCTCCTACTGGAAGCTCACCGAAGCCGAAGTGGTCGCCCACTACAAGGCGGTGGGCGCGGCCATCGACATTCCGATCATGCTCTACAACAACCCGGGCACCAGCGGCACCGACCTGTCGGTGGAGCTGATCCTGCGCATCCTCGGCGAAGTGCCCAATGTGACGATGGTCAAGGAAAGCACCGGCGACATCCAGCGCATGCACCGCCTGTTCAAGGCCACCGATGGCCAGGTGGCCTTCTACAACGGTTGCAACCCGCTCACCCTGGAAGCCCTCGTGGCCGGTGCCACCGGCTGGTGCACTGCCGCGCCCAACCTGATCCCAGCGCTGAACCTGGCGCTGTGGGACGCGGTGCAGCAAGGCGACCTGGCTGAAGCTCGCGCGTTGTTCTACCGCCAGTACGAACTGCTGGAATACATCACCCGCCGTGGCCTGCCCACCACCATCAAGGCCGGCTTGAAGATGCTCGGCCAGGATGTCGGCACTCCACGCCTGCCCCTGCAGCCGCTGGATGCGCAAGGCAGCGCGTACCTGAAGAGCCTGCTGGACGCCCTGAGCGCGGCTGACTGACCCATCGCAGCCGCAAGACCGCTCCCACAGGTATCGCGCCGCTCTCAGGGTTGACGCAGGACCTGTGGGAGCGGGTTCACCCGCGAACACCGGCGCAGCTGGTGCCATGCAAACCCACGCCCACAGACGACTCACGCGACCGGGTTGGCATGCTTCACCCGCCCCCCCGCCCCCGGCCGATCGACGAACAGCACATCCAGCACACTGTTACGCAACCCCTTCAACGCATTCCAGTTCGCCGACGCATGCACATACCTGTCGCGCAACAAACGCAGCTCATCCTCGGTCAACCCAGGCTGCTCACTCTCACCCAAGGCAAACCCGTGCAACTTGCGGCTGATGCCCAGCAACTCCTCCGGCAACCGATGCTCAGCCTGCCCGCCCAACGGCGCAAACGGCACACCCGCCCGCACCGCCAACTCACGCATGATGCTCAGGTACACCCGGGAAAGCTGCCCCGCCACTTCCCGCTCGCGGTACACCGCCGCATAAACCTGCTTTTGCGCCTCGCTAGGCAGGCCACCGGCAATCGGCTCCTCCCAGGCCAGCACACGCGGCCTGGGCGCGCCCATTTCACCAAACGACGACGCCAGCAACGCACTGACTGTTGCATGCACACGCGTGTGCTCGACGCGCATTCTCAGCGGCACCCGCTGAGAATGCGGTTTGCACAGCAGCACCTGCTCCTGCGTGGTATCCGGGTAACCACCGCCAATGTTCGAGTGCACGCCTGGCAACACGATGTCATGGCCGCTGCGCACCAGCGGGAAGTTGTGCCGCTGCTCGTCCCCCGCCACCAGCTGCACCATTTGCCGGGCAATGCCCGCACCCAGGCCCAGGCGCAAGCCACCATGGCGGTCGTCGGCGGGGTCGAAGTCGCCCTGCAGCGGCGCGATGATCGCCGCCACTGTGTCGAACAGGCCGATGAAATTGATGACGATGCCGCAGGACACCGCCAACAGACTGCCGCCGCCATCATGCAGCAGGTTGGCCAGATGCCGCACAGCCGCCGCGCCCCGGCTGAAACCGAACAGGTCGAACTCGACCCGCTCGAGCCGTGCCTGCGGGTGCGCCTGGCCCCAGTGTTGCAACTGCCCGGCAATGCCCGCCAAGGCCTCGGCGACCCGCGCCTCGGCCCCCCAGCGCCCACACCCGGTGGCCGAGGCATAGGCATGATCCGCCTCCCCCGCCAGGGTGCCCACGCCCTCGACATAGCGCTTCAGAAACGCCATGGTCCCGTCAGCATTGGCCCCCTGCACCGGATACAGCGCATGCAACAGGGCCACGTTGCTCAAGGCATTGGCATAACTGCCCCCTTTACCCACCGGTGAATCCACCGGCATCACATTGTTCAGGTTGTTACCGGTGCCATCGAAGAACACGCCAAAACGCAGAGTGACCGGCGTGATGCGTGCAGTGCTACAGCTGTTCAGACCCATTGTCCTGCCTCCTGCTTGTACAAAAAGCACAAGCAGGCGCCAGCACACCGCCGCGGAACATCAGCCAATGGCCAGCCATATGCAGGACATTTCCGGACCTGCATGGCCCCGGGCAAGGATAAATTTCCCTGCCGCCATTGGTCGCCACCCCCCCGGATGGATTAAAGTATCACCCCTTGCCAGGGCAGCTGCTTCCAGCCGCCTGCGGCCCCATACCAGGAACCGTCACCGATGGAACACCGTGAAGCGCTGATCGCGCTGCGCACCTTTCTTTCTTCCCAGATCCTAGGCCAGGAGAAACTGGTCGAGCGGCTGTTGATCGTGCTCCTGGCCGACGGCCACATGCTGGTCGAAGGCGCGCCGGGCCTGGCCAAGACCAAGGCCATCAAAGAGCTCGCCGAAGGCATCGAGGCGCAGTTCCATCGCATTCAGTTCACCCCCGACCTGCTCCCGGCCGACATCACCGGCACCGAAATCTACCGCCCGGAAACCGGCAGCTTCGTGTTCCAGCAGGGGCCGATCTTCCACAACCTGGTGCTGGCCGACGAAATCAACCGCGCCCCGGCCAAGGTACAGTCCGCACTGCTCGAAGCCATGGCCGAGCGCCAGGTCAGCGTGGGCCGCAGCACCTACGACCTGTCGCCACTGTTCCTGGTGATGGCAACGCAGAACCCGATCGAGCAGGAAGGTACCTACCCGCTGCCCGAAGCCCAGCTCGACCGCTTCCTGATGCACGTGAAAATCGGCTTCCCCGACGCTGCGGTAGAGCGGCGCATCCTGTTGCAGGCCCGTGGTGAAGCCCTGGGCGGCGAGACCAAGCCCGAGCGCCGGGTCAGCCAGCAGGCGATCTTCGCCGCCCGCAAGGAGATCCTCGGCCTGTACATGGCCGACGCGGTGGAGGAATACCTGGTGCAACTGGTGATGGCCACCCGCACCCCAGCCAAGTTCGACGCCGAACTGGCCGACTGGATCGCCTACGGCGCCAGCCCGCGTGGTTCCATTTCGCTGGACCGCTGCGCGCGCGCCCACGCCTGGCTGGCCGGGCGCGATTTCGTCAGCCCCGAAGACATCCAGGCGGTGCTGTTCGACGTACTGCGCCACCGCATCATCCTCTCGTTCGAGGCCGAGGCGGCAGGGATCGACCAGGACCGCGTGGTCCAGCGCATCCTCGACGTCGTCGCCGTTGCCTGAGCCCATGCCCACCGCGTCGCTGGCCGAACCCGGCATCCGCATCGGCCTTGCCGAGCTGATCGACATGCGCCACCGCGTGCGCGAAATCCAGCTGTTTTCCCGGCCCGGCCAGCGCAGCCCGCTGGTGGGCCTGCACCACTCCAAGCTTCGCGGGCGCGGCGTGGACTTCGACCAGGTGCGCGTTTACCAGGCCGGCGACGATGTGCGCAACATCGACTGGCGGGTCACCGCGCGTACCCAGGAACCGCACACCAAGCTGTTCCACGAAGAGCGCGAACGGCCCATCTTCATCCTCGTCGAGCAGAGCCAACGGCTGTTCTTCGGCTCGGGGCTGATGTTCAAGTCGGTGCTGGCCGCCCAGGCCGCCGCGCTGTTCGGCTGGGCCGCGCTGGGCCACAACGACCGCATCGGCGGGTTGGTGTTCGGCGACAACGAACACCACGAAATCAAGCCCCGGCGCAGCAAGCAGAGCCTGCTGCAACTGCTCAACCGCCTGGCCAAGGTCAACCAGGCGCTGCACACCGAGGCCACGCCCGGGGCCGACAGCCTGGGCCTGGCCCTGCGCCGCGCCCGCGAAGTGCTGCGCCCCGGCAGCCTGGCCATCGTGATCTGCGATGAGCGCTCGCTCACTGCCCAGGTGGAGCAGCACCTGGCCATGCTCTCGCGCCATTGCGACCTGCTGCTGATGCCGGTGTCCGACCCGCTCGACCACGCCCTGCCCGCCGCCGGCCTGCTGCGCTTCGCCCAGCGCAGTGCGCAGCTGGAGCTCGACACCCTGGACGCCAACCTGCGCCAGGCCTACCGCCAGCAGGCCGAAGCGCGCATCGAGCGCTGGGAGCTGATGGCGCAAAAGCTGCGGGTGCTGCTGATGCCACTTAGCACCCAAAGCGAAATGATCGAGCAACTGCGCGAGTACCTGAACGCCCAGCGGCCACGGAGCGCGTCATGAAGAGCAGCGGCCAATGAACCCGCTTGACCAACTGCAGCCGCTGATCGCCCCCGCGCCGATCGGCCTGTGGCCACCGGCACCCGGCTGGTGGCTGCTGCTGGCCGTGCTGCCGCTGCTGGCCTGGGGCCTGTGGCGGGTGCGCCACTGGCGCCCGGGCAAACGCCGCATCGTGCGTGCCGAACAACCCTTGGACCCGGTGCGCGTGGAAGCGCTGGCCGAACTGGCGCGCCTGCCGCGCCCCTACGACGGCGCCCCGGCCGGGGCCTGGCTGCAACAGATCAACGCCCTGCTCAAGCGCCTGTGCCGCAGCCACTACCCGGGTGCCAACAGCCATACCCTCAACGGCCGCCAGTGGCTGGCGTTTCTCGACAACCGCTGCCCGGCCGCCGGCCTGACCCGCTGGATGGTGCTGGTCGAAGGCGCCTACAAACCCGAGTGCAAGCTCGACGACAAGGCCATCGCCGGGCTCAGCCAAGCCGTCGAAACCTGGATTCGCAAGCATGTTTGAACTGGCCTGGCCGTGGGTCTTCGCCCTGTTGCCGCTGCCGTGGCTGGCGCGCCTGGTGCTGCCGGCCGCCGACAGCGGCGAACCGGTGCTCAAGGTGGGCTTCCTCGACGAACTGGAAGGCCTGGCCGGGCGCCGCGCGCGGCTCAACCTGCCGACCTGGCGCCAGCAGGCGCCCTTTGTCGTCATCTGGCTGTTGCTGCTGTGCGCCGCCGCCCGCCCGCAATGGTTGGGCGAGCCGGTGCCAGTGGCTGCCAGCGGCCGCGACCTGCTGGTGGCGGTGGATGTGTCCGGGTCGATGGACTTCCCCGACATGCAGTGGCAGAACGAAGAAATCAGCCGCCTCGACCTGGTCAAGGCGCTGCTCGGCGACTTCCTGCAGGACCGCGAGGGCGACCGCGTGGGCCTGATCCTGTTCGGCAGCCAGGCTTACCTGCAGGCGCCGCTCACTTTCGACCGGCGCACCGTGCGCACCTTCCTCGACGAGGCGCAGATCGGCATCGCCGGCAAGAACACCGCCATTGGCGATGCCATTGGCCTGGCGGTCAAGCGCCTGCGTCAACGCCCGGCACAAAGCCGGGTGCTGGTGCTGATCACCGACGGCGCCAACAACGGCGGGCAGATCCACCCGCTGACCGCCGCCCGCCTGGCCGCCCAGGAAGGCGTGCGCATCTACACCATCGGCATCGGTGCCAACCCCGAAGCCAGTGGTACCCCTGGCCTGCTCGGCCTGAACCCGAGCCTGGACCTGGACGAAGCCTCGCTCAAGGAAATTGCCGACATCACCCACGGCACCTACTTCCGCGCCCATGACGGCGCCGAACTGGACGCCATCGGCGACACCCTCGACCAGCTCGAACCGGTGGCCCAGCAACCGACCCAGGCGCGCACTGCCAAGGCCCTGTATGCCTGGCCCCTGGCCCTGGCCTTGCTGCTGAGCGTGCTGCTGGTGCTGGCCGTGCAATGGCCCGACAACCTGCTGCACCGCCTGCTGCGCAAGCCGCGCTTCCTGCAACCGCACCCGGAATGGCGCCAGCGCCTGAAGCGCCTGCGCCTGAGGAGGCGGCGATGATCGAACTGTGGCCCGAATGGTTGCGCCCGCTCTGGCTGCTGGCCGTGCCCCTGCTCGCCTGGCTGCTGTACAAACTGTGGCACCGGCGCAAGCGCGCCGGGCGCTGGCAGATGATTCTGCCGCCGGCGTTCCATGGCGTCCTGCTCGGCGGTGGCAGCGGCAGCACCAGCAAGCTGCCGTGGGTGGCGCTGGGCCTGGCCTGGGTGCTGGTGATCCTGGCGCTGCTCGGGCCCAGTTGGCAGCGCGTGGAAGAAAGCCGCCAGCGCCCGGCCGACCCGCTGGTGATCCTGCTCGAACTGACCCCGCAGATGCTCGCCGAGGACAGCCCGCCCAACCGCCTGGAGCAGGCGCGGCGCAAGATCCTCGACCTGCTGGAGCACCGCCGCGACAGCCAGACTGCGCTGGTGGTCTACGCTGGCTCCGCGCACACCCTGGTGCCACTGTCCGATGACCTGGCCACCAGCCGCAACCTGCTCGAGGCGATCGACCCGTCGATCATGCCCAAACCCGGCCAGCGCGCCGACCTGGCCGTGCAAAAAGGCCTGGCCCTGCTGGCCCAGAGCGGCCTGGGCCAGGGCCGCCTGCTGCTGGTCGGCTCGTCGCTCAGCGCCCCGGAGCGCCAAGGCATCGCCCAGGCCCTCGGCCGCCAGGGCCCGAGCCTGCTGATGCTGGGCATCGGCAGCCGCGAAGGCGCACCGGTGCGCCAGGCCAATGGCGAATACCTCAAGGACGACCAGGGCGGCATCCTGTTGCCACGCCTGGACAGCGCCAGCCTCAAGGGCTTCATCAACGGCACCGGCGGGCGCTACCGGCATGCCCGCATCGACGACCTCGACCTGCGTGGCCTGGGCCTGTTCGACAACCCGCGCGCCGGGCGCAATGACGGCCAGACCCTGCAACTGGACAGCTGGGCCGATCAGGGTTACTGGCTGCTGCTGCCGCTGTTGCTGCTGGCCGCCTGTGCCGGCCGACGCGGCTGGCTGTTCTGCCTGCCGCTGCTGCTGGCCCTGCCCCAGCCCAGCCAGGCCTTCGAGTTCAGTGACCTGTGGCTGCGCCCCGACCAGCAAGGCCAGCGCCTGCTGGAGCAGAACCGCCCGGCCAGCGCCGCGCGCCAGTTCCAGGACCCGCAATGGCGCGGCATGGCCCTGTACCAGGCGGGCGACTATGCTGGCGCCGCCGAAGCCTTTTCCCAAGGCGACACTGCCGCCGCCCACTACAATCGAGGCAATGCCCTGGCCCATAGCGGTGAACTGGAAGCAGCCCTGGACGCCTACGAACAAGCCCTGGAACGCCAGCCCGACCTGCAAGCGGCGCTGGACAACCAGGCACTGGTGCAGCAACTGCTGCAACAGCGCGAAGCCAAGGCCGAGGAACAACCAGCCAGCAGCGATGCCCAAGGCACGCCCGGCAGCGAAACCGAAGGCAACAGCAGCTCGGCCAGCAGCCCGGCCCAGGGTACGGCCGGCAACGACGAACAAGCCAGCGCCGAACAGCCCGGTGAAGGCAGCAGCAACAGCCAGGTAGCGCCCGGCAACCAGGCGGGCGCGGATGACAGCGTCATCCAGCCGCCGCAGCGTCCGGTATCGACCAGCCTCGATGCCGAACAGCGCCAGGCCCTTGAACAATGGCTGCGGGAGATCCCCGACAACCCGGCGGAGCTGCTGCGGCGCAAATTCTGGTATGAACAGCAATTGCATCAGGAAACCCCACGATGAGTCGCTTCGGCGTCTTTCTCCTCAGTCTGCTGTGGGCCGTGCTGGCCCAGGCCGAACCGTTGCTGCGCGCCAGCGTCGACCGTACCCGCCTGGAAGCCGGCGAAAGCCTGGAGCTGACCCTGGAAAGCCAGGACGTCACCCAGTTCGGCAAGCCCGACCTGCGCGCGCTGGAGGGTGACTTCGAAGTGCGCGGCACGCGCCAGCTGAACAGCCTGCACAGCCTCGACGGCGAAACCCGCGCCAGCACCCGCTGGATCATCACCCTGCTGCCGCGGCGCAGCGGCAGCCTGCGCATCCCCGAACTGCAACTGGGCCAGTCGCACAGCCAGGCCATCGAACTGCAAGTGCTGCAGGCCGATGCCAGCCGCCAGGACAGTGCCTCGCAGGTGTTCATCGAAGCCACGCTCGACAGCAGCGAGGTCTACGTCCAGGCCCAGGCCGTGCTCACCCTGCGCATCTACCATTCGGTGGCACTGTACGACGACAGCAGCCTCAGCCCACTGCAACTGGAGAACGCCAAAGTCGAACCGCTGGGTGAATCGCGCACCTATGAAAAGGAAATCAACGGCGTCCGCCACGGCGTGATCGAAACCCGCTATGCCGTGTATGCCCAGCAAAGCGGCACCCTCGACATCCCGCCACTGACCTTCACCGCCACCGCCGCCGCCAGCCCGGACCAAGCCCCACAAGCCAACGGCACGGCCCGGGCCGGCCACCAGGTGCAGGTCAGCTCGCTGCCATTGCGCCTGGCCGTGCGGCCGATTCCGGCGGCCTGGCCTGCTGGCGTGCCATGGCTACCGGCCCGCAGCCTGACCCTGGAAGAGCACTGGAACCCCGACCCTGGCAACCAGCAGGTGCAGATTGGCGACTCGCTGACCCGCAACATCACCTTGCGTGCCGAAGGCTTGTCCAGCACCCAGCTGCCGCCGCTGCCAGCCACCGAAATCACCGGCCTGCGCCGTTACCCCGACCAGCCGTTGCTGCGCAATGAAATCAGCGAGCGCGGCATGACCGCCAACCGCGAAGAGCGCGAAGCCCTGGTGCCGACCCACAGCGGTACGCTGGCCCTGCCGGCGCTGGAAGTGGCCTGGTGGAACACCCGCGAAGACCACCTGGAGCACAGCAGCCTGCCGGCGCGCACGCTGAACGTGCAGGACAACCCGGCGCTGAGCGCCGACACCCCGGTTGGCGACAGCAGCAGTACCAGCAGCTTGCTGTGGCCGTGGCAGCTGGCCACCCTGGTGTTCGCCCTCACCACCTTGCTGGGCTTTGCCCTGTGGTGGCGCGCCCGCTCGCAGCCAGCGGTGCTGCGCGCCGCGCAGGCCGGGCCGAGCCCGCGTACCTTGCTGGATGATCTCAAGCGCGCGTGCCAGGCCAACGACCCACAGGCAACCCGCCAGGCGCTGGACGCCTGGGCTCGCCAGCAGCCGGAGACCCTGGCCGAGATGGCGGCGCGGTTCGTGCCGTTGTCGGATGCACTGGATGGGTTGAACGGGGCGCTGTATAGCGAGAGCGGGCAGTATTGGCAGGGTGAAGACTTGTGGCGGGCGATCGGTACGATTCCGCCGGCTGAGCAGGTATTGCTGCCGACCGGCGAGAACGGCAGCCTGCCGCCGCTCTATCCCAAGTGATGTGCTGCCTGTGCAGGCCTCTTCGCGGGTAAACCCGCTCCCACAAACCTTGCGCAGTACCTGTGGGAGCGGGTTCACCCGCGAACACCGGCGTAGCCGGTGCCACCGTAAGATATTTCTGAACCTGCAACCCAATGCTTCAGAATCAACCCGCTTAGGAATTATCCTACGCGCGCTGCCGAACTATCGCTGTTGTCGGGGAAACACCTCACGGATAACGTTTCCGGGTCGCTTCGGTGACCGGGTGTGAGAACCCGACGATAAGCAAATTTCCGCCAGCTTTCATGGCGGCCGCGCGCGGGCAGACTTCAGTCTGGCCGAGTTTTCCTTTGCTTCCTCGGTTTCTCACCCCGCGCACGGCTGCCACCTAAACCCGTGAGAAGGTTGCGGTGGTGGCATTCTCTGATCAAGCAAAGGGTTTGAATCATGAAAAAGATCGTCCCCGATCCACCCGTAAAACTAACGGCCCGCCCCTTCTACACCATCAACCAGGACACACCCTCGGTTGACGCCCTGATCCACACCCTCCAGCTGATGGCCGGCATCGAAGACTCGCTGGACGAATACATCTGCGCCAATGCCGGCGAGCCCGGCATCAACATGCTGGTCAACGCGGTGCATCACGTACAGATGACCAAGGCCCTGGCCGAGTTGCTGTTGCACCGGCAAACCGGGGATATCACCCTGCACTGACTACACAGCCCCAAGACAAGCGCGGCCCCTGTAGGAGCGGCCTTGTGTCGCGAAAGGGGCGCAAAGCGCCCCCAGGATCTTCGCATCACCGCAAAATCGCCGGGGCCGCCTTGCGGCCCTTTCGCGACACAAGGCCGCTCCTACAGAAAGCGTGATCGCATCAAGGCTGCCAGGTGTTCGCCGACACACTTTCAGGCGAGCACCTGTTAGCCCCATGCTTGGGTTACCATACCGCCCTTTCCCCGCTTGCTCGACTCGACACCAACAGGTCATCCATGCGTCTGTTTCATACCTCCGACTGGCACCTGGGCCAAAGCCTGCACGGCCAGGAACGCGACTTCGAACACGCCTGCTTCCTCGACTGGCTGCTCGGCCAGCTGCGCCTGCGCCAGCCGGATGCGCTGCTGATCGCCGGCGATATCTTCGACACGGTCAACCCGCCGGTCAAAGCCCAGGAACGTCTCTACGACTTCATCGTCCAGGCCCACGAGCAACAGCCGAAGCTGGACATCGTGATGATTGCCGGCAACCACGACTCCGGCTCGCGCATCGAGCTGCCCGCGGCACTGATGCGCCGCCTGCGCACCCATGCCCTGGGCCGTGTGCACTGGCTGGACGAGGGCCAGCTGGACGCCGAGCGCCTGCTGATTCCGCTGACCAATGGCCGTGGCAAGGTCGCCGCCTGGTGCCTGGCCTTGCCCTTCCTGCGCCCGGCCGAGGTGACCGGCCCGCAATTGGGCGACGACTACCTGCAAGGCCTCACCCAGGTGCACCAGCAGCTGATCGCCGCCGCGCAAAAGAAGCGCAAGAAGGACCAGGCGCTGATCGCCATCAGCCACGCGCACATGGCCGGTGGCGCGGTGTCGGAGGACTCCGAGCGCAGCCTGATCATCGGCAACGCCGAGGCGCTGCCGGCCAAGCTGTTCGACAAGGCCATCAGCTACGTCGCCCTGGGCCACCTGCACAAGCCGCAGAAGGTCAACCGCGAAGAACGCATCCGCTACAGCGGCTCGCCGATCCCGCTGTCGTTCGCTGAAATCAACTACCCGCACCAGGTGCTGGAAGTGGAGCTGGACGGCACCGGCCTGGTCAGCGTCGAACCGCGCCCGGTACCGCGCGCCGTGGCCCTGCAACGGGTCGGCCCGGCACCACTGGGCGAACTGCTGGAGCAGTTGGCCGACCTGCCAGTGATCGACCTGCTCGAAGACCCCAACCGCCAGCCCTGGCTGGAGGTGCGAGTGATACTGGATGAGCCGCAACCCGACCTGCGCCAGCAGATCGAAACCGCACTGGAAGGCAAGGCCGTGCGCTTGATCCGCATCAGCGCCGAATACGCCGGCCGCAACAATGCCGAAGACGATGACCTGGCCTTTGTCGAACTGGCCCAGATGACCCCGCAGGACCTGTTCAGTCGCGCCTGGGAGCAAGCCTATGGCAACCCCGCCGACGAACAGGCGCTGGCCGACTTCGCCCTGCTGTTGCAGGACGTGCAGCAGGAAGAGGAACAGCCATGAAGATTCTTGCCATCCGCCTGAAGAACCTGGCATCCCTGGCCGGCCCGGTCGATATCGATTTCACCGCCGAACCGCTGGCCAGCGCAGGCCTGTTCGCCATCACCGGGCCTACCGGGGCGGGCAAAAGTACTCTGCTCGACGCCCTGTGCCTGGCGTTGTTCGGCACCGTGCCACGGCTGAACGACATTGGCCGCGAGGCCAAGGTGCCGGATGCAGACGGCGAGATCCCTACCTCCGACCCGCGCAACCTGCTGCGCCGCGGCACCGGCAGCGGCTTTGCCGAAGTCGATTTCGTCGGCATCGATGGCCGCCGCTACCGCGCCCGCTGGGAAGCCAACCGCGCCCGCGACAAGGCCAACGGCAAGCTGCAGCACAGCCGCCAGAGCTTCTATGACCTGGACAGCGAGCAGGTACTGGGCAGCGGCAAGAACGAATACAAACAACTGGTCGAAGCCCGCCTGGGCCTGAACTTCGAACAGTTCACCCGCGCGGTGATGCTGGCCCAGAGCGAGTTCGGCGCCTTCCTCAAGGCCGACGACAAAGAACGCAGCGAGCTGCTGGAAAAGCTCACCAACACCGCCATCTACACCCGCCTGGGCCAGCGGGCCTTCAGCAAGGCACGCGAAGCCGGCGAGGCCCACAATGCCCTGAAGGACCGTGCCAGCCACCTGCTGCCGATGGCCGCCGAAGCCCGCGCCGAGCTCGACCAGCGCCTGGAACAGGCGCAGCAGCAGTTCAAGGCCGACCAGGCCGGCGAGCGCCAGCTGGAGCAGCAACGCAACTGGCTGAACGAGCAGCGCCAGCTGCAGGCCCAGCACGCCGAAGCCGGCACCGCGCTGCAGGCCGCCGAACAGGGCTGGCAACAACTGGCTGAGCAGCGCCTGGACCTTGTGCGCCTGGAGCGCCTGGCCCCGCAGCGTCACCAGTTCCACCGCCAGCAGACACTGACCGCGCAACTGGCACCGCTGGCAGCGAAGATCGCCGAACAACAGCAGCAGCAAGCCGAGCTGCAAGTGCGCACCAGCGAGCTTGAGCAGGCGCTGGACGCCGCGCGTCAGGCGCTTGCCGATAGCCAGGCCCAACACAGCGAGAACGCCCCTCGCCTGCGCCAGGCCTTCGCCGCCCAGGACAACCTGGCCCGTCTGGAGCAGGAGCTGGCAGCACAGCGCAGCGCCGGCCAGCAGGCCGAGCAGCAGGTCGCCGAAGGCCAGCAGCACCTGCAGCAGCTGGAAGACAACCAGCAGCGCAGCCTGCAGCAACTGGCGCAGATCGACACCGCGCTCGCCGACAGCCAGCACCTGGCGGGCCTGGCCAATGCCTGGCACGCCTACCTGCCGCAACTGAAGCAAGTGATGCTGATCGGGGGCCGCCTGGCCAAGGGCCGTGAAGAGCTGCCCGGCCTGCAGGCCCAGGCCAGCCAGGCCAATGCGCACTTGCAGGCCGAGCGCGATGCCTTCGAGCTGCTGTTCCGCGAAGCCAAGGCCGAACCCCAGGCCCTGGCAGAACAGATCGACCTGCTGGGTGGCATGCTGCAGGACAACCGCAAGCAGCAGCGCGCCGTGGAAGAGCTGTCACGCCTGCATGGCCGTGAACTGGAACTGCGCCAGCAGCTGGAGGCCGTGCGCGTGCGTCAGCAGCAGGCCATGCAGCAGCGCCAGCAACTGATTACCGAAGGCACCGCCGCCAAGGCCGAGCTGGAAGCCGCCGAGCAAGCGCTCAACCTCACCCGCCAGTTGCTGGAACGCCAGCGCCTGGCACGCAACACCAGCGTCGAAGAGTTGCGCGGCCAGTTGCGTGACGGCGAACCCTGCCCGGTGTGCGGCAGCGCCGAGCACCCGTTCCACCAGCCTGAAGCGCTGCTGCAAAGCCTGGGTCGCCATGACCAGGCCGAAGAAGATGCCGCGCAGAAGCAGGTCGAAACCCTCAACAGCAAGCTGGTGGAGCTGCGCACCCAGCTGGGCGTGGTCAACGCCCAGCTCAAGGACTTCCAGCAGCAACAGCAGCACCTGGACGAACAGCTGCAACCGCTGGTGGCCCAGGTGCAGGCGCACAGCCTGTGGCCGGCCCTGGCCCCGCAGGACGACAAGGCCCGCAGTGCCTGGCTCGACAGCCAGCTGCGGCGCCTGGACGAAGAAATCGGCCAGGACGAGAAACGCCAGAGCGCCCTGCTCGCCCTGCAAAAAGATGCAGCCCGTCTCAACCAGCAACTGCAGGCCGCCCAGCAGGCGCAACAGCAAGCCCAGCGCCACCTGGAGCAACAGCACCAGGCCCTGGCCAGCGACGAGCAGCAGTTGCAGCAAGGCCTCGCGGACCTTGCCGGCGTATTGCCCGAAGAGGCCCTCAAGGCCTTGAACGACGACCCGGCCAATGCCTTCCTCGCCCTGGACCAGCAGATCGCCCAACGCCTGCAGCAACTGGAGCAGCGCAAGGACGAACAGGAAGAACAGCAAGCCCGCCAGGCCCAGCTGGACAAGCTGCGCGACCAGCAGCAGGCACGCGTGCAGACCCAGCAGCAGCTGCAGCAGAAACTTGCCACCCTCGACGAGCAGCGCCAACAGGCCCAGGCTTCGCTTGGCGAACTGCTTGGCGGGCACGCAAGCGCCGAAGCCTGGCAACAACACATGGACGCCGCGCTGGAGCAGGCCCGCGCCCTCGACACCGACACTGCCCAGCGCCTGCAGGAGCTGCGTACCCAAGGCGTGCAACTGGCCAGCGAACGCAAGGCCAACACCCAGCAGCAGCAGGCGCTGGACGCCGAGTGCCAGCAGTTGCAGGGCCAGATCGCCCAGTGGCGCGCAGAACACCCGGAACTGGACGACGCCGGCCTGGATCGCCTGCTGGGCATGGAGGATGCGCAGGTCAATGAGCTGCGCCAGCGCCTGCAAGGCGCCGAAAAGGCCATCGAACAGGGCCGCGTGCTGCTGCAGGAACGTGAACAACGCCTGCAGCAACATGCCGCGCAAATGACCGTGGACACCTCGGCCGACGCCTTGGAACAGGCCCTGACCGAACTGCGCGAACGCCTGGCCGGCCATGAGCAGCAATGCGCCGAACTGCGTGCACAGCAGGCCGATGACCAGCGTCGCCAACAGGCGCACCAGGCGCTGGCGGCGGAAATCGAACAGGCCCACCAGCAGTGGCAACGCTGGGCTCGCCTGAACGCCCTGATCGGTTCGGCCTCGGGCGATGTGTTCCGCAAGATCGCCCAGGGCTACAACCTCGACCTTTTGCTGCACCACGCCAACGCCCAACTGCGCCAGCTGGCCCGCCGCTACCGCCTCAAGCGCGGCGGCAGCGCCCTCGGCCTGCTGGTGCTGGACACCGAGATGGGTGACGAACTGCGTTCGGTGCACTCGCTGTCTGGCGGGGAAACTTTTTTGGTGTCGCTGGCCCTTGCCCTGGGCCTGGCCTCGATGGCCTCCAGCACGCTGCGCATCGAATCGCTGTTCATCGACGAAGGCTTCGGCAGCCTCGACCCCGAGTCGCTGCAACTGGCAATGGATGCACTCGACGGCTTGCAGGCCCAGGGCCGCAAGGTGGCGGTGATTTCCCACGTGCAGGAAATGCACGAACGCATCCCGGTGCAGATCCAGGTGCGACGCCAAGGCAATGGCCTGAGTGACGTGGAGGTGTGCGGGTGATCCTCTACTCGTTCCGCCGCTGCCCCTGGGCCATGCGCGCGCGCCTGGCCCTGCGCTATGCGGAGTGCGAGGTGGAGATTCACGAGGTAGCGATGAAGAACAAGCCGGCAGAACTGCTGGCCTTGTCACCCAAGGGCACGGTGCCGGTACTGGATACCGGTGCCGGGGTGCTCGAAGAAAGCCTGGACATCATGCGCTGGGCGCTGGAGCAAAACGACCCACAGGACTGGCGGCTGCAGGCCGACCCTGTGGCGGCGCAGCAGGCTGAAACCCTGATTGCGCGCAACGACAGCACGTTCAAGGCGCAGGTGAACCTGTACAAGTATGCCGAGCGCTACCCCGAGCATACCCGCGAGCATTACCGCCAGCAGGCCGAGGCCTGGCTGGCGGAGCTCGAAGGCCTGCTGGCAGGCAGGCCCTACTTGCTGGCCACGCACCCGAGCATTGCCGATGCCGCGTTGCTGCCCTTGATGCGCCAGTTTGCCGGGGTCGAACCGCAGTGGTTCGCCGAGGCGGCTTATCCGCGGGTGCGGAGCTGGCTGGAGGGGTGGTTGGCTTCGGAGCTGTTCAGGTCAGTCATGGCCAAGTAGCTTCACGCGATCCCGTGTAGGAGCGGCCTTGTGTCGCGACAGGGGCGCGCAGCGGCCCCAGGTTTTTGCGTCACAGCAGAAATTGCCGGGGCCGCTCTGCGGCCCTTTCGCGACACAAGGCCGCTCCTACAGGGGACCGAGTCAGGTTCAGTAGTTGTGCTTGCCACTCAATGCCGCATTGCCGATGCCGCGTTGCTGCCCCTGATGCGCCAGTTTGCCGGGGTCGAACCGCAGTGGTTCGCCGAGGCGGCTTATCCGCGAGTGCGGAGCTGGCTGGAGGGGTAGCTTCACGCGATCCCTTGTAGGAGCGGCCTTGTGTCGCGATTGGGGCGCGCAGCGGCCCCAGGTTTTTGCGTCACAGCAGAAATTGCCGGGGCCGCTCTGCGGCCCTTTCGCGACACTAGGCCGCTCCTACAGGGACCGAGTCAGCTTCAGTGGTTGTGCTTGCCACTCAATGCCGCATGGAAGTTGGCGCTCTGGCGCAGGTACTGTTCGGTGTAGCTATGGGTAGCAGACGCCTTGCCGCTGCTGTCGGCATGGGCATGCGTCGGCAATACGACCGAAGCGGAAATGGCGGATGCGGCAATGACCGGGAAGAGATTGAAGTTCATCTGGGCTGACCTCGACGGCGGTGGTTTGACGTTGGCCTGTTTGGGCCGTGGGTCAAACTTACGCCGCCGAAGCCGCAGGCAAAAATTCATTGCGGCAGTATCGATTATCACGCCGATCGATATCACTCGATGAATTTCAGGTCCGACGGCGCATCCTGCTTCAGCGTCTGCACCGTCTCCAACAGCTTGCCGCTGCGCGGATCGCGGCGTATCACCACGATCTGGTTGCTCTTCTGGTTGGCCACCAGCAGGAAGTTGTCACTCGGATCGAGGGCGAACTCGCGGGGATGATCCCCCTCCACCGAACGGCGCTGCAGGAACGTCAGTTGGCCATCCTGCTTGCCCACGCTGAACACCACGATCTCGTTGGCCGTGCCTCGGTTGCTCACATACAGGAAGCGCCCGTCTGCCGACAGGTGCAAGCCACCTGCCGCTTTCGCCGCAGCTTCCTTGCTCTCGGTCAGGGGCAGGCGCTGGCGTTCGACCAGGTTGCCCTCCTGCACATCGAACATGACCACATCGGCACTCATTTCCAGGGTCAGGTAGGCGTGCCGGCCCTTGGCGTCGAACAACAGGTGGCGCGGCCCGCTGCCCGGCGGCAGGTCCACCGACGCGGGGATCGCCGGCGTCAGCGGGTGGTCTGCGCTGGCACCGTCGTAGCGGTAGATGAACACCTTGTCGGCACCCAGGTCGCTGGCATACAGGTGGCGGCCGTCGGGTGACAGCACCAGCGAATGCACATGGGCGCCGGCCTGGCGCTCGGGGTTGACCCCGCTCGCCTTGTGCCGGGCCTGTTGCACCACCGGCTTGAGCTTGCCGTCCTTGGCCACCGGGATTACCACCAGGCTGCCGCCAGGGTCGGGCTTGACCGCGTAATTGGCCACGAACAGATAACGCTGGTCCTGGCTGAGACTGGCGTGAGTCGGCTCGTCACCTTGGCTGGCCACCTGGTTGATGGGCTTGATCTCGCCTTTTGCACTGACGCTGAAGCTGCTGGCATGGCCGTTCGGGGTTTCATTGACCGCGAACAGCTGGCGTTGATCGGCCGACAATACCAGCCACGAAGGGCTGACACTCTTCACTACCTGCTGCGGCGCAGGGTCGATATGGCCGGTCTTTTCGTCAAACTGATAGCGGTAGATGCCCTGGCTGGCGCCATCGGTGTAGCTGCCCACCAGCAAGGTGGCGGCGTGGGCGTGGAGGGTCATGCTCATCAGGCTAACGGTCAGCAGGCTCGTCCAGATCCGATTCATCTTCGTCATCATCCGGGGCACGAAAGGCACTCATACAGACTAGCCGATGCTCGCCGTTGGCATCGTCGAGTTGCCACTCGTCACCCACGGCGATGGCAGCAGTGATCTGCTCGGGGGTGAAGGACCAGCGGCGGAGCTGGCGGCCGTCCATGCATTCGATGGTGAGGCCGGATTCATCGGAGGTGAAGTCGAAGGCGTGCAGGCCGTCGATCAGGAGCATGTCGCAGGACTGCAGGGCGGTGGCGAGGGGGGACATGGGGGTACCAATCTGAAATGAGTTGGCATTATAGCCCTGGGGCTGCTTTGCAGCCCATCGCGACACAAGGCCGCTCCTACAGGGATCGCATCAGCCTGCCGATACGCGTTCCCCTGCAGGAGCGGCTCCCTGCGGTCAATGAGCGAAAATGGAGCCCCCCTCCTTGCCCACCATCTTCTCAGGCTTGATCAGGAACCTTGCCAGCGCCGGCAGCAGCCACAGCGCACCGAACATGTTCCACAGCAGCATGAAGGTCAGCATCAGCCCCATGTCCGCCTGGAACTTGATCGCCGAGAAAATCCAGGTGCACACGCCGATGGCCAGGCACAACCCGGTGAACAGCACCGCCTTGCCAGTCGAGCGCAGGGTCTCGTAATAAGCCTCCTGCAACGGCAACCCGGCACGCAGGAAGCTTTCCAGCCGGCTGTAGATGTAGATGCCATAGTCCACGCCAATGCCCACACCCAGCGCCACCACCGGCAAGGTCGCCACCTTGACCCCGATGCCCATGTAGGCCATCAGCGCGTTGCCCAGCACCGAGGTCAGCACCAGCGGCAGGACGATGCACAGGGTGGCGGCGAACGAGCGGAAGGTAATCAGGCACATCACCGCCACACAGATGTACACCAGGATCAGGATGGTCAGCTCGGCCGACTTGATTACCTCGTTGGTCGCCGCTTCGATCCCGGCATTGCCCGCCGCCAGCAGGAACTGCAGGCCTTCCTTGTTGTGGCTGTCGGCAAACGCCTTGGCCACGGCAGTGACCCGCTCCAGGGTTTCGGCCTTGTGGTCGTTGAGGAACACCAGCACCGGCGCCAGCGAGCAGTCGCCGTTGTACAGGCCATCGGCGCGGGCGATGGAGTTGTTGAGGATGTCCGGGTTGCGCGACAGGGTTTCCCATTTCAGGCTGCCCTCGTTCATGCCCTTGATCACCTGCTTGGACACGGTCACGAGGGAAATTGCCGACTGCACGCCCGGGGTGTTCTGCATGGTCCACATCAGCTCGTCGATCGGCGCCATGGTGGAGTGGATCGAGCAGCTTTCCGGCGGGGTCTTGACCATGATCACCAGCACGTCGGAACTGGTCGAGTAGTTGCTGATGATGAAGTTGTTGTCCTGGTTGTAGCGCGAGTCGGGGCGCAGCTCCGGCGCGCCCTGGTCGAGGTCGCCGATCTTCAGGTTCTGGCTGTACCAAAGGCCACCGGCGAAGGCGACCAGCGCCAGGGCCACCGACACCGGCGCCACCTTGGCACTGGCAAAGTTCGACAGCAGGCGCCAGAATGGGTGCTCCCGGGTGGCGTCCTGCTTGCTGCGCTCGACGGCCTTCTTGCTGATGCCGACGTAGGAGATGGCTACCGGTAGCAGGATGAGGTTGGTGAACACGATCACCGCCACACCGATGGAAGCACCGATGGCCAGTTCACGAATCACCCCGATGTCGATGATCAGCAGGGTGATGAAGCCCACGGCGTCGGCGAGGATGGCGATCATCCCCGGCAGGAACAGCTGGCGGAACGTGCGCCGGGCGGCGGTCAGGGCGTTGTCGGCGTCACTCGACTGCAGGGCGATACCGTTGATCTTCTGCACCCCGTGGGAAATGCCGATGGCGAAGATCAGGAACGGCACCAGCATCGAGTACGGGTCCAGGCCAAAGCCCACCGCATGCATCAGGCCCAGCTGCCAGACCACCGCCACCAGGGTGGTGATGAGCACGGCGATGGTGCTGCGGATGCACCAGGTGAACCAGTACAGCAGCACCCAGGTGATGGCCAGGGCGACGCCGAAGAACATCGCCACCATCACCAGGCCGTCGATCAGGTCGCCGACCTTCTTGGCGAAGCCGACGATGTGCACCTTCACGTTGGGGTTCTGCGCCTGGAACTTGTCACGGATCTTTTCTTCCAGCTGGTGCGAGAACTGCTGGTAGTCCAGCTTCACCTGCTTGCCCGGGTCCTGCGGGTCTGGGTAGCTCTCCAGCAGCGGCACGTCGACGATGCTGGACTTGAAGTTGTTGCCCACCAGGCGCCCCACCTGGCCCGACTTGAGCACGTTGTCGCGCAGGGTGTCGAGGCTGTCCTGCGAGCCGTTGTAGGTGTTGGGGATCACCTCGCCACCGGAGAAGCCTTCCTCGGTGACCTCGCTCCAGCGCACGCTGGGGCTCCACAGCGACTTCAGCCCGGCACGGTCGACGCCAGGGATGTAGAACACTTCGTCATGGATCTGCCGCAGGGTCTCCATGTAGTCCTTGTCGAAAATGTCGCCATTCACGGCCTCCACCGAAATGCGCACGGTGTTGCCGAGGTTGGCCAGGTCGTTGCGGTGCTCCATCATCTGCTCGATGAACGGGTGCTGCAGCGGGATCATCTTCTCGAAGCTGGTGGACGGGCGAATCTGCGTGGCCTGCCAGAACAGGAAGATGCTGACCAGTACGCACAGGGCGATGACCACGGGGCGATTGTTGAAGATCAGGCGTTCGAGCAGCGTGGCCTTGTCCTGGTGATGCGGGTGCATGGTGATGCTCTCCCTGCTGGTCATGGACGCACCTCCTGGTCAGCACCCTGCGGGTCAGCCAGGTGCACGCCACCCTGCCCTACCAGCAGCAGACCGCCATCGGCCAGGCCGCTGACGCCGGCCAGGGCAATGCGGTCGGCGCGGCTGTAGACACTGAAGGTCTGGCCATCATCGGTACTGCGCAGCACGCTGCCGCCATTGCCGACCAGCACCAGGCTACCGTCCTCGACAAGCGTAGCGCCTGCCAGGCCAAATTCGAGGGTGCCCCGTGCGGCCTTGAGCTCGATCGGCTGCCAGTTGTCACCAAAATCGGTGGAACGGAACAGGTTGCCGCGCAGGCCGTAGGCCAGCAGGGTGTGCGGCTGGGCAGTGCCGATCACGCCGAACAGCGAGCCCTCGTAAGGGCCGTCGACCTTGGCCCAGGTCTGGCCGTTGTCGGCGGAGCGGAACATGCCACCCTGCTCGCCGACGATGAACAGGCCCGCGTCACGCACCTGGGCGATACCGTTCAGGTGCAGCTGGTCGGGGTTGTCCAGGCGCTCGGCCACGTCCTGCCAGTGCTGGCCGCCGTCGGTGGTTTCCAGCAAGGCGCCATAGGCACCTACGGCAAAACCGTGCTGGGCGTCGAGGAAGGCGACATCGAGCAAAGGTGCTTCGCGGGACAGGTCTTCGAACTGCTTGCTCCAGGTGGCACCACCATCGCTGCTGGCGAGCACCAGCGCATCGTGGCCGACGGCCCAGCCGCGCTTGTCGTCGAGGAAGAACACCGCGGTCAGCAGTTGCCGGGTGGGCACTCGCGCCTGGGTCCAGGTGCTGCCCTGGTCGTCGGAGAACAGGATATGACCGCGATCGCCCACCACCACCAGGCGCTTGCCGGCATGGGTGGCGTCGATCAGCAGGCTTTGGCTGGCCTTGGCCGATTCGGTGGAATACTCGTCGGCGGCAGCGGCTTGCACGCTGTCAGCCCACACGCCAAGCCCCAGCGCCAGTACCGCGCTGGCTGCCAATGGCCAGGCAAAGCGCCTGTTCTGTTCCCTCATGACTGTCCCCCTGTTGTGTTCTTGTGTGGTGGGTCAATGCACTGCAGGTACTGCGAAAAGCCTGATCTAGAGGCCTGCAATAGCTTGAGGGGATCGTAGCGGGGATATTTGCGGGAACACAACGGGCGGGGTGTTATGTTTTGTTGTCGGCTCCAAAAGCTTCGCGGGTAAACCCGCTCCCACAGGTCCTGCACAGCCCATGAAAGCGGTGCAGTACCTGTGGGAGCGGGTTTACCCGCGAAGAGGTCGGCTCAGGCTACGGAAAACTCAAGCCAGGCTCTTGCTCACAACCTCATACACATCACTGGACAGCTCACCAGAAGCCAGAATCCGCTCCAGCTCGCCCTTCATCAGGGCCTGACGCGCGTCGTCATACTTGCGCCAGCGGGTCAGCGGTGCCAGTTGCCGCGAGGCGATCTGCGGGTTCAGCGCATTCAGCTCGATCACCAGGTCCGCCAGGAAGCGGTAGCCGGAGCCATCCGCCGCATGGAAGTTGACCAGGTTCTGCCCGGCAAAGGCGCCGACCAGCGCACGTACCTTGTTCGGGTTCTTCAGGGTGAACGCCGGGTGCTGCATCAGCGCCTTGACCCGCGCCAGCCCGCCCGGCAGCGTACTGGCCGCCTGCACGCTGAACCACTGGTCCATGACCAGCGGGTTGTCCTTGAAGTGCTCGGCAAAGGCTTCCAGCGCCTTGGCCCGCTCGGCCTCGAACGGCGAGTTGACCAGCACGGCCAGGGCGGTCAGGCGCTCGGTCATGTTGTCGCAGTGCTCGAACTGCTCCAGGGTCGCCTGCAGCACCTGCGGCTTGCCGCTCTGCATCAGGTACGACAGCGCGATGTTCTGCAGGCTGCGGCGGGCGAAGTGCTCGGCCGAGGCCACGTAGGCGGTGCTGCGCGACACTTCGCGGTTGGCCTGGTAGCGCGCCCACAGGGCGTCGAACAGCTGCTCGGCGATCTGCTGGCGGGCGAACTCGCGGGCGGCGTGGATGGCGTCCACGTCGGCCACCTGGCTGATTTCGGTGAGGTAGGCCTCACCCGGCAGCGAGAGCATTTCGGCAACCATGGCCTGGTCCAGCGACTCGTTGCCGAGCACGGTGCCCAAGGCGCTGATCAGGCGCTGGTCGAGCTTGAGTGCTTCGCCGCGCTGATGCTGGCCGATCAGTTCCTGCAGCACCTGCACCGACAACTGCTGCCCCGCCTCCCAGCGGTTGAAGCCGTCGCTGTCGTGCTGCATCAGGAACATCAGCTGGTCGCGGTCGTAGGGGAAGCTCAGCTTGACCGGTGCGCTGAAGCCACGCAGCAGCGAAGGCAGCGGCTTGGCCTGGATGCCCTGGAAGGTGAAGGTCTGCTCGGCCTCGGTCACCGACAGCACGCGGCTGGTGCCCTGCGCCGCCGCTTCACCGGCCAGTTGCAGCGGCAGGTCGTTGCCTGCGGCATCCAGCAGGCCAAGCTCCACCGGGATCACGAACGGCAGTTTTTCGGCCTTGTCCGGGGTCTGCGGGCAGCTCTGGCGGAAGGTCAGGCTGTAGGTCTGCGCGGCCGCGTCATAGGCCTCGCTGACTTCCAGGCGCGGGGTGCCGGCCTGGTTGTACCAGCGCTTGAACTGGGTGAAGTCGACGCCGTTGGCGTCTTCCATGGCCTTGATGAAATCGTCGGTGGTCACCGCCTGGCCATCGTGGCGTTCGAAGTACAGGTCGCTGCCCTTGCGGAAGCCGTCTGCGCCCAGCAGGGTACGAACCATGCGCACCACTTCGGCGCCCTTCTCGTACACGGTCAGGGTGTAGAAGTTGGAGATCTCGATGAAGCTGTCCGGGCGCACCGGGTGAGCCATGGGGCCAGCGTCTTCGGCGAACTGGTGAGTACGCAGGTAGGCCACGTCTTCGATGCGTTTAACCGTGCGCGAGTTCATGTCGGCGCTGAACTCGGCATCGCGGAACACCGTGAAGCCTTCCTTCAGCGACAGCTGGAACCAGTCACGGCAGGTGACCCGGTTGCCCGACCAGTTGTGGAAATACTCGTGGGCAACCACGCCTTCGACGCGCTGGTGTGCGGCATCGGTGGCCGTTTCGGCACGGGCCAGCACACAGCTGGAGTTGAAGATGTTCAGGCCCTTGTTTTCCATGGCGCCCATGTTGAAGTCGTTGACCGCGACGATCATGAAGATGTCCAGGTCGTACTCGCGGCCATAGACTTCTTCGTCCCAGCGCATGGACTTCTTCAGGCTGACCATGGCGTGGTCGCACTTGTCGATGTTCTCGGGCTCGACGTAGATGCGCAGGGTCACGTCACGGCCGGACTGGCGGGTGAAGCTGTCCTCGACGCACCACAGGTCACCGGCCACCAGGGCGAACAGGTAGGCCGGCTTCATGAACGGGTCTTCCCAGGTCGCCCAGTGGCGACCATCGTCTGCCGGCCCGCTGCCGATCGGGTTGCCGTTCGACAGCAATACCGGGTAGCGATGCTGCTCGGCGATGACCGTGGTGGTGAAGGTGCTCATCACGTCCGGGCGGTCGAGGTAGTAGGTGATCTTGCGGAAGCCTTCGGCCTCGCACTGGGTGCAGAACATCTTGCCCGACTTGTACAGGCCTTCCAGTGCGGTGTTGCTTTCGGGGTGGATCTTCACGCTGGTGTCGAGGGTGAAGCGCTCGGCCTTGGGCTGCACGGTAAGGCTGTCGGTATCGAGCTGGTAGTCGCCCGGCTGCAGCTCCTGGTCATCCAGCGAGGCGCGCAGCAGTTCCAGCTGCTGGCCATCGAGTTCCAGTGGCGGCAGGCCGGCACCGCGTGCCGGGTTGCGGCGCATGACCAGTTGCGCGTGAACCAGGGTGTGGTCCTCGAACAGCTCGAAGGTCAGGTGCGTCTCGTCGATCAGGTACTCGGGCGCCTGGTAATCCTCGAGGTAGATCACTTGCGGTTGTTCGGTACGCATGTGCAGGTCCTTTTTACTGGAGCACGGCCAACTGGTAGGCCGTGTACTTGCGAATATTGATCACACCGGTGTCGAAGATCAGGTACTGGCCCTTGATGCCCAGCAGCGTGCCTTCCACTACCGGGTCCTTGTCGAGGTTGAAACTGACGATCTTCGATGGGTAGGCCTCGACCGGGTACTTCATCTGCACCACTTCGGCGTCGGCCAGCGGCTGGATCGCCTGCAGGCCGAAGCGCCCCTGCAGCTCGCGCAGGCCATCGGCACAGGCGTCGAACACCTGTTCACGAATGGCGACCAGGTCGAGCTCCTCGGCATCGCCCTTGAGCAGGGCGCGCCAGTTGGTGCGGTCCGGCACCTGGCTGCGCAGCAAGTCTTCGACCAGGCCGGACTGCTGGCGGGTAGCCACGCGCACGATCGGCAGGGCCTGGCTGGCACCCTGGTCGAGCCAGCGGGTGGGCAGCTGGGTGGCCCGGGTGATACCGACCTTGATCCCCGACGAGTTGGCCAGGTAGACCACATGGTCGGTCATGCAGAACTGTTCGCCCCACGACGGTTCGCGGCAGGTGCCGGCGTCGTAGTGGCACTTTTCCGGGGCCATGATGCACACGTCGCACTGGGCCAGTTTGGTCATGCACGGGTAGCAGTAACCCTGGCTGAAGCTGGTCTTGGTGCGCTTGCCACAATGGCTGCAGTGAATGGCGCCGAGGTATTCAAGGCGCAGGCGCTGGCCGATCAGCGGGTTGACCGGCACCTGCGTGTCATCCAGACGGAAGCTGTACTGCACCACTGGCGCCTGCAGGCTTACCGCCATCTTGCTCAACGAGCCACGAGCGAGTTCGATCAATGTACCGAGTCCGACTTGAACAGAATGTTGGCGATCGGCGCGGACTTCGAGGCGCATTCCTGCGGGCCCATGTAGCCGGTACGCTGGTCTTCGGGCAGGTTTTTCATCTCCCAGGCGATTACCGCCTGCAGCGACAGCTCTTTCTGCTCGGCAGTGAGCTTGCGGCCATCCGACCATTTGCCGATTTCCACGGCCAGTTTCAGGCTCTCGTAGATTTCCGGGGTGATGTTTTCAATCATTTGCGCGAAAGTGGACATAGTGTCTCCTGATTCAAGCCGACAGTTTACGCCGGGCCAGCGCCCCACCCAAGAGCCCGGTCAGGCATCCGATGAGCAGCCCGCCGACGTGGGCGGCGTTGGCGATCTGGCCAAGGCCCAGGGTGTCGATCACGCCGCTCAGGCACACCACCAGCCAGATGAGCATCATCACCAGCACGCCCTTGGGCAGGTTGAAGTAACGGTCGGGTGCCAGCCACTGGTACAGCCAGATGTGCCCGAGCAGGCCGTACAGCACGCCGGAAAGGCCGCCGAACAGGCTCGGCCCGCTGCTGTAGTGCTGGGCCAGGTTGGACACCAGGCTGAACAGCAGGGTCAGGCCCAGCAGCGCCCACGGGCCTTGGCGCAATTCGATGCGTTTGCCCAGTTCCCAGTACCACAGGCTGTTCATGGCCAGGTGCAGCACGCCGAAATGCAGCAGCATGGGCGATACCAGGCGCCACCACTGGCCTTCGTCCAGGCTTTGCGCCAGCGGGCTGAAGTACAGGTAGTCGCCCTGGACGCGGAAATCGAGGAAGGTGAACCAGCTGATGGTGGTGAAGTTGTCGCCCAGGCCGGTGAGGCCGGCGACGATGAAGCACAGCAGCAGGGTCAGGGTGGTGATCTTGCAGGCGCGGGCCTGTTCCGCCAGGGAGGGCCCTTTCGCGGGCTCGCCCGCTCCCACAGGATCGGTGGTGGCTGGCAGGTCGGCGTTGCCGTCGGGGTAGCGCTGGTAGAGTTCGCGGACGTCTGCGGCCAGGGTGTCGGGGGCCCAGAGCACCTGGGCATCGCCCTCCTCGCTGACCCGGTGCGGCACCTGCAGGCGCTGCAGCAGGTGAACGAAGCCGCTGAGGTCGACCGACAGCGGCAGGCGCATCACTTCGATAATGTTCATTGGTTGGCCTGTGGGCGGTCGACATCGACCCAGACGAACTTGTGCGGGTCGATGCGGGTTTCATCATCCAGCCGGTAGGCAGCCAGCTTGCCGTAGAGCACGGCGCTGTAGTCCAGGCAGGCCAGGTTGGCGCGGATCGGCGCCGGGCGGCCGCTGCGCCAGTAATGGCCGACGAACAGCATGGGCTCGTCTTCGGCATAGCGCAGCAAGGCGTTCTTCTGGCTGTGACTGAGCGGGGTGCTGGCCACTTCCGCGGGCAGGGCGTCAGGCTGGAACACGATGTCGCCGTAGGTTTGCGGGTCTTCTTCCCAGAACTTGGTACGGAAGAAGGCACGGGTCAGGCCGTCGCCACCGGTGAGGGTCAGGCCGTCCGGCAGGCGCATGTCGGTGCCGCGCAGCAGACGGTTGCACACGGTGGCGGCAAAGCTGCCGCTCACCGCCGAGGCCTGGATGAAGTGCTCGTCGATGCGCCCGTCGGGGTACTGCTGGCGCAGCGGCTCGATCAGCCGCGGGTCCCAGCAGGCATGCACCAGGCGGAAGCGCCCGGCGTCGACGAACAGCGGCAATTCGTAGAACCAGTTGACGAAGTCGTGCCAGTCAGCGGGGTGGTGGGCAAACTGGGTCAGGGTTTCGTCGATCAACCGGGCGTGGCGCGGCGTATGCTCGCGCACGAAGGCCTTGCCGCTGCCAGGTAGTGCCGGGGTAACCCAGCCCAGCGCGTTGTACTCGTGGTTGCCCATGATGCAGAACGCCTGGCCGGCCTCGACCATGTCGTGGACGATGTGCAGCGCCTCGCGAATGCGTGGCCCGCGGTCGACGATGTCGCCAAGGAACAGCGCCTGGCGCCGCGGGTGGCGCCACACGCCTGCCACACGCTTGTAACCAAGGGCGTCGAGCAGGCGTTCAAGGGTCAGCGCACAACCGTGCACGTCACCGATGATGTCGAAACTACGCGCCGGATCGAGCATCAGTCGTCCCTGCTTCCCAAGCGGCTGCCCCAGCCGAGCTTGGTGCGGCAGACCTCGTAGTAGTTGTGGTCCAGCGGGTGGATCAGGCGCAGCTTCTGCGGTTTCTTGCTCACCGTGATGGTGTCGCCGGGGGCACAGGTGAAGTGGTTCTGGCCGTCACAGGATACTTGCGGGTAGATCTGCAGGTCCTTGGACACCACGATCTTCAGCTCGCTGTTGCCGTCGACCACGATCGGCCGGCCCGACAGCGTGTGCGGGTACATCGGCACGATGACGATGGCGTCGAGCTTGGGGTGCATGATCGGGCCGCCGGCCGACAGCGCGTAGGCGGTGGAGCCGGTGGGGGTGGCGACGATCAGGCCGTCGGCCTTCTGGCTGCAGACGAACTGGCCATCGATGTAGATCTCGAATTCGATCATGCGCGTCGACTTGCCTGGGTGCAGCACCACGTCGTTCAGCGCATCACCCTGGCCGATGGCTTCGTTGTGGCGGCGTACCTCGGCCTGCAGCAGGAAGCGGTTTTCCACCAGGTAGTGGCCGTCGAGCACTTCGGCGACCTTCTCTTCCAGCTCGTCGGGGCGGATGTCGGTGAGGAAGCCCAGGTTGCCTCGGTTGATGCCCAGCACCGGAATGTTGTGCCGGGCCAGGGCGCGGGCGGCGCCCAGCAGGCTGCCGTCACCGCCGACCACGATGACCAGGTCACAGACCTCGCCCAGCAGCTTGCGGGTAGAGGTTTGCAGGCCATGGCCGGGCAGCACTTCGGCGATGGTGTCCTCGAGGATCACGTGCAGGTGGCGCTCGAGGAGGAATTTTTTCAGTCGGCGAATGGTGTCGAGCACCTGCGAGCTGCCAAGGCGGCCGATGATACCGATATTGCGAAATTGCTCCATGGGGCTCCTGCGAGGCTCTGCGGCGGGTGACTATGCCGCGATTATGGGCGAAACCACCGGGTAGCGGCAAACCGGCTATGCTCGCAGGATGATGCCATTCGCCCTGCTCCACGACCTGCCCCGGCAGCTACGCCGCCCCAACGTGCGCGACCTGGCCTGGGCCCTGCTGTCGCCCCCGTTGCTCAGCGCCCCGCCCTGCCCCCAGCGCCACCCGCTGGCGGGCAGCCTGTGGGCGGACCAGCCACAGCGCCTGGCAGACTGGCTGCGGGCGCTGGATGACGATGACCGCCCATTGCGCGACTGGCTGGCGCAGCTGGGCAGCCGGCGCCTGGGGCACTACTACGAACGGCTGTGGCAATTCGCCCTGGGCCAGGCCCCGGGCATTGAACTACTGGCGGCCAACCTGGCGATTCGCGAAGGCGGGCGCACCCTGGGCGAGCTGGATGTGGTGCTGCGCGACCGCGACGGTGTGCACCACCTGGAACTGGCCATCAAGCTGTACCTGGGCCCGGAGCATCCCGGGCACGACCCCGCCGCCTGGCTGGGGCCGGGCTGCCATGACCGACTGGGAAGCAAACTGGCGCACCTGGCGCGGCACCAGCTGCCCATGTCGACAGGGGCGCACAGCCGCGAGGTGCTGGCCCGGCTGGGGGTGGAGCAGGTGCAGGCGCATGTGTGGCTGGGTGGCTATCTGTTCTACCCGTGGCCTGGGCATGCACAGCCACCACAGGGCGCCAACCCGCAGCACTTGCGCGGGCGCTGGCTGCGGCGGCGGGACTGGGTCATGGGCGAAGGTGAGCGATGGCAGCCGCTGCAACGGCATGCCTGGCTGGCGCCGGCGCGGGTCGAGGCGCAGGAGTGCTGGGCGGTGGAGCAGTTTGCGGCGTGGCTGCACGTGCTGGAGCGGCAGGCTCCGGCGCAGTTGCTGGTGAGGTTGGAGCAAGAGGCTGACGGGGCGTGGCAGGAGGCCGAGCGGGTGTTTCTGGTGGCTGATGATTGGCCGCATCTGCCCGATGTCTGATGTTGTCTGGGCTGGCCCCTTCGCGGGTAAACCCGCTCCCACAAGTACTGCACAGGTCTCTGGCTCTGCGCTATGCCTGTGGGAGCGGGCAAGCCCGCGAAGAGGCCGGTGCAGACAACACAAATTTCACAGACCTGGCGCAAAGATTTGTTCCCCCGTAGCCATTACAGTACTTCCTGAGCGCCGGCAAGAGCGCCATTCCGACCTGATGACGAGGACCAATCATGGTTTCATCCACCCCCGCGACCCATTACGCGCGCCTGTCCATCGCCCTGCACTGGCTGATGCTGGTGCTGCTGGCCGCTGTCTATGCCCTAATCGAACTGCGTGGCCTGTTCCCCAAGGACAGCGTCGAACGCAACCTGATGAAGGACCTGCACTTCATGCTCGGGCTCAGTGTGTTCGTGCTGGTCTGGTTGCGCCTGGCCATCCGCCTGAGCCGCCCGACTCCACCCATCGTGCCCAAACCTGCGGCCTGGCAGACCGGCCTCGCGCACCTGATGCACCTGGCGTTGTACCTGCTGATGATCATCCTGCCACTGGCCGGCTGGCTGATCCTCAGCGCCGCCGACAAACCAGTGCCGTTCTTCGGCCTGGAGCTGCCGCACCTGATCGGCCCGAACCCGGACCAGGCCAAGTTCATCAAAGGCTGGCATGAACGCATCGGCAGCTGGGGCTACTGGCTGATCGGCCTGCACGCTCTGGCCGGGCTGTATCACCACTATGTGCAGCGCGACAACACGCTGCTGCGCATGCTGCCCTACAAGTAACCGCGCCGGCCCTGCAGGCCGCCGGTGTGCACCACGATCAGGCGGGTGCCGGGCGCGAACAGCCCGGCTTCGACCTGCTCACGCAGGGCCAGCAGGGCCTTGCCGGTGTAGAGGGCTTCGAGCGGCACGCCGGTGTGCTGCTCGCAATCGGCGATGAACGCCAGCAGCTCAGCGTCGAATTTACCGAAACCGCCACGGCAGGCGTCGTGCAGCTGGTAGCCATGCGCGCCGGCCAGTGTCGCTACCGCCTCCGGCACACCATGGTCCCTGGGTACCGCCAATGCACCATGCACCACATGTGCGCCCGCCTCGGCCATTGCCAGGCCGGCCAGGGTAGTCCCCGTTCCGGCAGCCAGCCACCAGGCGTCGTAGCCCGACCAGCCCAGTGACGCGATCTGCGCGCGCGCCTGCTGCATGATCAGCGCGCAGCCCTGTGCACCGGCCAGCCCGCCGCCCCCTTCGGGGATGCAGTGCCAACCCGGGTAGCGTGCCTGCCAGGGTTCCCAGAAACCCGCTTGGTTTCGTGCGCGATAGCCGCCATAGCCCAGCCAATGCAGTTCCATGCCCAGCGCCTGCAGGTCACGCACGGTTGGCGTGTCCTGGGCGTGGCCACGCAGCAGGCCGGCGGTGGCGAAGCCGAAGCGCTTGCCGGCAGCGGCCAGGGCGTGCAGGTGGTTGGAATGGTTGCCGCCGAGGCTGATCAGGCCCGGGGCGTTGCTGGCGCTGGCCTGTTGCAGGTGGTGGCGTAGCTTGAACCATTTGTTGCCGCTGATCAGCGGGTCGATCAGGTCCAGGCGCAGGATGGCGGCTTCTACCTGGGCTTGTTGGAGCCAGGGCAGGATCAGGGGCTGAAGGGGGGGTTGGGGGAGGTCGAGGAGCATGCTGCGAGTTTACCAGTGAAATCCCGAGGGCGCTTTGCGCCCCTGTGGGAGCGGGTTCACCCGCGAACACCGGCGCAGCCGGTGCCATGCACCGCGCAGCCCTATTCGCGGGTGAACCCGCTCCCACAGGGCCGCAACGCGGCCCCGGCGATCTCAGAGCTCAGCCGCCAATCTCGATCCTTGGTTGATCGCCCGCTTGGCATCCAGCTCGGCCGCCACATCGGCCCCACCAATCAGGTGCACCGACTGCCCCGCTGCCACCAGCCCGTCCTGCAGTTCGCGCAGCGGCTCCTGCCCTGCACAGATCACCACGTTGTCCACCGCCAGCACCTGTGGCTCGCCATCGGCCACGCGAATATGCAGGCCGGCATCGTCGATACCCAGGTACTCGACGCTGTTGAGCATCTGCACCCGCTTGTTCTTCAACCCGGTACGGTGAATCCAGCCGGTGGTCTTGCCCAGGCCGTCACCCACCTTGGATTTCTTGCGCTGCAACAGGTACACCTGCCGCGCCGGGGCATGCGGCTCGGCCTTGATCCCGGCCACGCCACCGCGTGCCTGCAGATGGGTGTCGATGCCCCACTCCCTCCAGAACGCCTCACGGTCCAGGCTGGTAGCCACGCCCTGATGCACCAGGTACTCGGAAACGTCGAAACCGATGCCACCCGCACCAATCACCGCGACAGCCTTGCCCACCGGCTTGCGCTCGAGCAGCACGTCCAGGTAGCTGAGCACCTTGGCATGCTCGACACCGGGGATGGCCGGCGTGCGCGGGGCGATGCCGGTGGCCAGGATGATCTCGTCGTAGCCACCGTCCACCAGGGCCTGCACATCGACCCGGGTATTCAGGCGCAGGTCCACGCCCGTGCTTTTGACCTTGTTGCGGAAGTAACGCAGGGTCTCATGGAACTCTTCCTTTCCCGGCACCCGCTTGGCCACATTGAACTGCCCGCCGATCTCGCTGGCGCCATCGAACAGGGTTACCGCGTGGCCGCGCTCGGCCGCCACCGTGGCTGCCGCCAGGCCGGCCGGGCCAGCGCCGACCACGGCAATGCGCTTCACGGTGCGCACGGGCAGGTAGTTGAGCTCGGTCTCGTGGCAGGCACGCGGGTTGACCAGGCAACTGGTCAGCTTGCCGCCGAAGGTATGGTCCAGGCAGGCCTGGTTGCAGCCGATGCAGGTATTGATCTCGTCGCCGCGGCCGGCAGCGGCCTTGTTGACGAAGTCCGGGTCGGCCAGGAACGGCCGTGCCATCGAGACCATGTCGGCATCGCCCTCGGCCAGCACCGCCTCGGCCACTTCCGGAGTATTGATGCGGTTGGTGGTGATCAGCGGAATGTTCACCACGCCACGCAGCTTGGCGGTGACCTTGCTGAAGGCCGCACGCGGCACCTTGGTGGCAATGGTCGGGATACGCGCTTCGTGCCAGCCGATGCCGGTATTGATCAAGGTCGCGCCGGCCTGCTCGATGGCCTTGGCCAGCAGCTCGATTTCGTCCCAGGTGCTGCCGCCCTCGATGAGGTCGAGCATCGACAGGCGGAAGATGATGATGAAGTTCGGCCCGACCGCACCGCGCACCCGGCTGACGATCTCCACCGCCAGGCGCATGCGGTTTTCATAGCTGCCACCCCAGCGGTCGGTGCGGTGGTTGGTGTGGGCGGCGAGGAACTGGTTGATGAAGTAGCCTTCCGAACCCATGATCTCGACGCCGTCGTAACCGGCGCGCTGGGCCAGCACCGCGCAATTGACGAAGTCGGCGATCTGCTTCTCGATACCCGCCTCGTCCAGTTCCTTGGGCTTGAACGGGTTGATTGGCGCCTGGATCGCGCTGGGCGCCACCTGGCGCGGGCTGTAGGCGTAGCGCCCGGCATGCAGGATCTGCAGGCAGATCTTGCCGCCGGCAGCGTGTACCGCCTCGGTGACGATGCGGTGCTTGTCGGCCTCTTCCTCGGTGCTGAGCTTGGCCGCCCCGGAATACACCCCACCCTCATCGTTGGGCGCGATGCCGCCGGTGACCATCAGGCCGACGCCACCGCGGGCGCGCTCGGCAAAGTACGCCGCCATGCGCTCGAAGCCGCCCGGACGCTCTTCGAGGCCGGTGTGCATCGAGCCCATCAGGGTGCGGTTGCGCAAGGTGGTGAAGCCCAGGTCCAGCGGGGCGAGCAGGTGCGGGTAGCGGTCGGCGGCCATGGAAAGGTCCCCAGGTGGCGTGATCACGGAATGCGGGTGCCGCACCGGCTGGCGGGCCCCGTCGTTTGTCTGCCTGCGACATTAAACAGCCGTTTGAACGGGCTCAATGATCGAAACTGACAAGTTATTGATCCTCGCGCACAGCACGACTACCCTAGGAAACTCTCGTTTCCAAGGCGCCGTCCTGCTTCATGCGAAAACTCCTGGCAAGCGCCCTGGCGCTGGTGATGATCGCCGCCCTCTGCGGCTACGGTTTCTGGACCCAGCAGCGCCCGGAAGGCCACTACCTGTCCGACCTGCGCATCGAACTGGCACTGAACCACGGCGTGCCGGGCGAGCACGGCAACCTGCTCGGCGTCGAACCGCTGCTCTACCCGGGCGACTACCAGAACCTGCAACGCCTGCACCGCAAGCTCGCGGCCTACCTGGAGCAGGCACGTACCCAAGGGCTTGTCAGCCCGCGTACGGTGGTGGTGCTACCAGAGCACATCGGTACCTGGCTGTGGGCACGCGGAGAAAAGAACGAGCTGTACCAGGTCACGCAAAGCCGCGAAGCCCTGCAATGGCTGGAACTGAGCAACCCGCTGCGCTATGGCCTGGCCATGCTCCGTGCCGACGGGGACGACTGGCGCGCCGACGCGCACCTGCGCATGAAAGCCGAGCAGATGGCTGCGGACTACCAGCAACTGTTCGGTGGCCTGGCCAAGGAGTTCAACGTCACCCTGGTGGCCGGCTCCATCGTGCTGCCCGCCCCCTACGTGAAACAGGGTGTGCTGCATGCCGGTAGCGGCCCGCTGTTCAACAGCAGCGTGGTGTTCGCCGGTGACGGCTCGCTGCTGGGCCAACCGCAACGCCAGCAGTTCCCCGACAGCGAAATGCGCCGCTATGTACACGATGGCCGCCAGCACCCGCTGCAAGTATTGCAAACCCCTGCGGGGCGCCTGGGCGTGCTGGTGGGCAGTGACAGCTGGTACCCGGAAAACCACCAGCAACTGGCACGACAGGCGGTACAACTGATCGCCAACCCGGTATTCCTCAGCGGCAAGGGCAGCTGGCAAGCGCCCTGGCGCGGCAATCGCCACCAGGATGCCAGCGCCGGGCTGGCCTTGCAGCGCGGCGAAGTCAGCGAACAGGCGGCCTGGCAGCGCCTGACCGAAGCGGCCGGGGCCGGCGTCAGCAGCATGAGCGTGTTCATGCGTGGGCAGTTCTGGGAACAAGGCAGCGACGGCCAGGGCTTTGCGCACCAGGCGGGTGAATTGCTGGCGGGCACCCCCAGCCCTGGCGCCCGCTTGCTGAACCTGTGGTTGTAAGCCCATGGCCCGCCCCCGCGTGCGCCTGGGCGACCTGTCGGTTGGTTTTGTCCAGCCGCTGACCGAGGCCCTGCGCGAACTGGGCCACGACCCCGAGCCGCTGCTGCGCCGCTATGGCCTGGATGCGGCGCGCCTGAGCGAAGCTGGTGCGCGCTTGTCGATCCCGCGCTACATGCACCTGGGGCACGCCGCCATCGACCTGTGCGGCGAGGCCGCGCTGGGCCTGCACATGGGGCGCCTGAGCCGCCTGGCGCATGCCGGCCTGGCCGGGGTCACCGCTGCCCAGGCACCGAACCTGGGCGAGGCGGCACGCACCCTGTTGCGCTTCGAGCCGCTGTACGCCGCCAACTACCGCGGCCACTCCAGTTTTCAGGAAGATGCCCAGGGCGCCTGGCTACGCTTCTACTCCATCAGCCCCTACAACGCCTACAACCGTTTCGTGGTCGATTCGCTACTCGCCGGCTGGCTCGCCCAGCTTGCCGACCTGGCCGGTACGGCGGTGCAGGCCGAACATATGGACATCGAGTTTGCCGCACCCGCCTATGCCGCGCGCTACCAGCCGCTGTGCAGCACGCCCGTGCAGTTCGCGGCCGACGGCAACCAGCTGCGCCTGAGCCGCGCCACGCTGCAGCTGGCCAACCCCAGGCACTGCCCGAGCACCTGGCAGCACCTGCTGCAGCTGTGCGAGGCGGAAATGCTGCAGCGTACGCGGGTGCGCAGCCTGGGTGAGCGCATCACCCACCTGCTGGGCCCGTTGCTCAATGGTGGCCGTGAACCGGACCTGGAAGAAGTGGCGCTGCACCTGCAACTGCCGACCTGGACGTTGCGCCGCAAACTGGCCGAGGAAGGCACGCGCTTTCGCGACCTGCTCAGCGAAACACGGCGCGACCTTGCCGAAACCTACATCCGCGATACGGAGCTGGCCTTTGGCGAGATTGCCTATCTGCTGGGGTTTGCGTCGGCCGAGGCCTTCCAGCGCGCCTTCAAGCGCTGGACGGGCCTTACACCGGGGGAGTTTCGCCGCAGCCAGCGGCGGGCGGGCTAGAGCTCGGTAGCGTCGTCAGCCGGTTCCGGGGTGTCCAGTTCATAAGCCTGGAATTCGAGAAGTTCTTCCTGGTATTCGTCCATAGCCCTGCGTCCTCTCATCTCATGATCTTTATCGGTGTCGCCTTCAACCTAAGCAGGTGGAGTGAAGGAATGATGACAAGCTTATGAGTGGTAAACGTAGCAGGTGTTCAGGAAGTTATCGCGGTGCGTCTGTAACAGGGGATGGACTGCCTGCACCGGCCTCTTCGCGGGTAAACCCGCTCCCACAGGTACTGCGCAGATGTTGAGAACTGCGCAGTACCTGTGGGAGCGGGTTTACCCGCGAAGAGGCCGGTACAGGCAAGCTATCAAAGGGCGGGGGAAGCGGTCTCGGCGGCCTCGGCAGGCTGGGCTTCCTGCTGCACCTCGATCGGTGCCGCCTCCGCCGGCGGGGCCACCGGTTGCGAGCCTTGGCTGTCATCCACCACCGGCGCGGCTACCGCCTCGCTGGCCGGGGCAACAGGGGCCGGGGCTGGCGCCGCCTCAACCAAAGGCGCCGCCACCGGGGCCGGTGCCACCGGCGCTGCCGCGGCCTGCTCTGGCAGCCCCAGGGCAGCCGCGGGCGCTTCGACCTTCGGCGCGGGCTCCTCGACCTTGGCCTTGCTCTCCTGTTTAGGCTTGGGCTTTGGCAGGTAGCTCTCCACCAGGGCGAAATAGCGGTCATAGAACTGCGCCGCTGTCACCGTCTCGCTGGCCACCTTGACCATCGAGTCGTCGCTGGAGCCGATCGGCATCGACACCGACCCCAGTACACCAACGCCCAGGCTGGCGGAGGTGTTGGACTTTTTCAGGGCGTAGCGGTCCTGCAGGGCGTTGGCGAACATGGTCGAACGCTGCTCGTCGCTCACATCCGGCGCACAGGTGACGTTGAAGCTGATCTGCAGGTGGTTCTCGCTGTTCTGCTGGAAGCTCTTGTTGCCCACCACCTGGTTGGCGCCGCTGCTGGTGATGATGTAGCCCTGGCTGAGCAAGGCGCGCCGGGCGGCCTCGCAGGAGCCGGCATCGCTCACCGGGAAGCTGCGCGAGAAGGTGCCCGAGTCATCGAAGTTCTCGTGCTCGTAGACGGCGGCTTTTTTCGAGGAACAACCGGTCACGCCCGCCAGCACCAGGGCCAGCCCGAGCGCACCAAAGACGGAAGATCTGGTCATTGCGAATTCCGGGTAAGTCGAGAAGGTGCCTATTGTGCAACACAGCAGGCAGGCACAGGAACCGCTGATCGGTGAAGAGTCTGTCAGGTTCGTGTAAATCTGGGTCAGGGGCGGCGATTGCCAGGCGTAAAAACGAAAAAAGCGACCCGAAGGTCGCTTTCTCGTGGCTTCGAGGCGTTCAAGGGGCCTCGAGGCGAAGATGGCGCAGCGGACGGGACTCGAACCCGCGACCCCCGGCGTGACAGGCCGGTATTCTAACCGACTGAACTACCGCTGCGTATCATTCAGGCTTGCGCCCGATTGAAACCTGGGTCTACCCTTCCGGCGCGATGGCCTCAGGGCAGGCACAAAAAAAGCGATAACGTGATCGCTTCTCTTGTGTTTGCTTCAAGGTGTTCAAGGGACCTTGAAACGAAGATGGCGCAGCGGACGGGACTCGAACCCGCGACCCCCGGCGTGACAGGCCGGTATTCTAACCGACTGAACTACCGCTGCGTATCGTTCAGGCTTTCGCCCGATTGAAACTGGGATCAGCCCAAGGCGCTTGCCTTGTGGCTTCAGACCGGTGCCAGGCACCCATCTGTTACTGAAAAATGGCGCAGCGGACGGGACTCGAACCCGCGACCCCCGGCGTGACAGGCCGGTATTCTAACCGACTGAACTACCGCTGCGCAGTGCGTTCCTCTCTGGCTATCGGCCTCTTGCGAAACCCGAAGCACCAGGAACATCTCAGGAAGTGGTGGGTGATGACGGGATCGAACCGCCGACCCTCTGCTTGTAAGGCAGATGCTCTCCCGGCTGAGCTAATCACCCTCGCGATGTTGCTTGTTGCGTTTGCTTCGCTGAGGCCGCGAAATTTACGCAGGTGGCGAAGCTAAGTCAATAGCCCCATTGAATTTTTTTCAGAAAAGCGCAAAAGCGGTGCGGTTGCCTGTGGCGGCCTCTTCGCGGGTAAACCCGCTCCCACAGGTACTGCACAGGCCTTGAGAACTGCGCAGTACCTGTGGGAGCGGGTTTACCCGCGAAAAGGCCGGTACAGGATATGCAAAAGGCTCAGGTGTAGATCATCTTGCGGGTCATGCCGCCATCGACCACGAACTCCTGGCCGGTGACGAACGCCGCTTGCCGAGACAACAGCCAGGCAACCATGGCCGCCACGTCTTCCACCGTCCCTACCCTGCCCGTCGGGTGCTGGGCATGGTCCGCCTCGGTCAACGGCTCGGCACGGCGCTGCGACGGGTCACGGGCATCGATCCAGCCCGGGCTCACCGCATTGACGCGGATCTCCGGGCCCAGGCTCATGGCCAGGGCATGGGTCAAGGCCACCAGGCCGCCCTTGCTCGCCGCGTAGGCCTCGGTATCGGGCTCGGACTGCCGCGCCCGGGTGGAGGTGAGATTGACGATCGCCCCGTTGTGCGCACGCAGGTACGGCGCACAATGCTTGGCCAGCAACATCGGGCCGTTGAGGTTGACCGCCAGCACCCGGTTCCACTGCGCCAGGCTCAGGCTTTCGAGGGTCTGGTTGTGCGGGTTGGCGATGGCCGCATTGCACACCAGCGCGTCCAGGCGGCCAAACTGCCCCAGCACCTCGGATACCCCGGCGCTGACCTGGGCCTCGTCGGCAACGTCCATGGTAATGAACCAGGCATTGTCACCCAGGGCCTTGGCCGCCTTGGCGCCACGCTGGCGGTCAAGGTCGCTGAGCACCACCTGCCAGCCTTCGCAGATCAACCAGGCGGCAATGCCCAGGCCGATGCCGCGCGCGGCACCGGTCACCAGGGCTACCCGGCCGTTATGGCCGGGCGTACCGCCGCGGATTTCGATCACAGTGCCGCCAACCCACGCGCCAGGTCGGCCTGCAGGTCGGCCACATCTTCCAGGCCCACGGCAACGCGGATCAGGCTGTCGCGGATGCCGGCGGCTTCACGTTCCTGCGGCGTCAGACGACCGTGGGAGGTGGTGGCCGGGTGGGCGATGGTGGTCTTGCTGTCACCCAGGTTGGTGGTGATGGAAATCACACGGGTAGCGTCGATGAAGCGCCAGGCGCCCTCTTTGCCACCCTTGACCTCGAAGCTGACCACCGCACCGAAGCCACTCATCTGGCGCTTGGCCAGTTCGTGCTGCGGGTGGCTCGGCAGGCCGGCGTAATGCACCTTCTCCACGCCCTCCTGCTGCTCCAGCCACTCGGCCAGTACCTGGGCGCTTTCGCAGTGCGCACGCATGCGCAGGCGCAGGGTTTCCAGGCCCTTGGTGAAGATCCAGGCGTTGAACGGGCTGAGGGTGGGGCCTGCGGTACGCAGGAAGCCCACCACTTCTTTCATCTGCTCGGCACGGCCGGCAACCACGCCACCCATGCAGCGGCCCTGGCCGTCGATGAACTTGGTGGCCGAGTGGAACACGATGTCGGCACCCAGCTTCAGCGGCTGCTGCAGCGCCGGGGTGCTGAAGCAGTTGTCCACCACCAGCATGGCACCGTGGGCATGGGCGATTTCGCTGAGAGCGGTGATATCGACCAGCTCGGCCAGCGGGTTGGACGGCGATTCGACGATCAGCAGCTTGGTATTGGCCTTGATGGCCTTTTCCCAGCCGGCGAGGTCGACCAGTGGCACGTAGTCCACCTGCACGCCAAAGCGCTTGAAGTACTTCTCAAACAGGCTGATGGTCGAGCCGAACACGCTCTGCGACACCAGCACATGGTCACCGGCACTGCACAGCGACATCACCACGGCGAGGATCGCCGCCATGCCGGTGGAGGTGCCCACGGCCTGTTCGGCGCCTTCCATGGCCGCCAGGCGCTCCTCGAAGGCACGCACCGACGGGTTGGTGTAGCGCGAATAGACGTTGCCCGGCGTTTCGCCGGCAAAGCGCGCGGCGGCATCGGCAGCCGTGCGGAACACATAGCTGGAGGTCAGGAACAGCGCTTCGCTGTGCTCGGCCTCCGGTGTACGGTTTTGACCGGCGCGCACCGCCAGGGTGTCGAAACCGACACCCTCGAGGTCACTGTCCAGTCGTCCGGCATCCCATTGATCCGTCATGCCGTCGCTCCCGAAATCAGTTGTTGTAGAGGTCGATGATCGCGCTGACCGCCTGGTTCTTGACCTTGGCCAGGTCGTTACGAGCCTGCTCGATACGGTCGAGGTAGGCTTCGTCGATATCGCCGGTGACGTACTCACCGTTGAATACCGCGCAATCGAAGTGGTCGATCTTGATCTTGCCGCCACCGACCGAGTCGATCAGGTCCGGCAGGTCCTGGTAGACCAGCCAGTCGGCGCCAATCAACTCGGCCACTTGTTCGGTGGTACGGTTGTGGGCGATCAGTTCGTGAACACTCGGCATGTCGATGCCGTAGACGTTGGGGTAGCGCACCGCAGGGGCTGCGGAGCAGAAGTAGACGTTCTTGGCGCCGGCTTCGCGGGCCATCTGGATGATCTGCTTGCAGGTGGTGCCGCGCACGATCGAGTCGTCCACCAGCATCACGTTCTTGCCGCGGAACTCCAGCTCGATGGCATTGAGCTTCTGGCGTACCGATTTCTTGCGCGCAGCCTGGCCGGGCATGATGAAGGTACGGCCGATGTAGCGGTTCTTGACGAAACCTTCGCGGAACTTGACGCCCAGGCGGTTGGCCAGTTCCAGGGCCGCGGTGCGGCTGGTGTCCGGGATCGGGATGACCACGTCGATGTCGTGCTCGGGGCGCTCGCGCATGATCTTGTCGGCCAGTTTTTCACCCATGCGCAGACGGGCCTTGTACACCGACACGCCATCCATGATCGAGTCCGGGCGGGCCAGGTAGACATGCTCGAAGATGCACGGTTGCAGCTTCGGTGCTTCGGCGCACTGCTTGGTGTACAGCTGGCCTTCTTCGGTGATGTATACCGCTTCGCCCGGCGCCAGGTCGCGGATCAGGGTAAAGCCGAGCACGTCCAGGGCCACGCTTTCCGAGGCGATCATGTATTCCACGCCTTCGTCGGTGTGACGCTGGCCGAACACCACCGGGCGGATGCCGTTGGGGTCACGGAAGCCGACGATGCCGTAGCCGGTGATCATCGCCACCACGGCGTAACCGCCGACGCAGCGGCTGTGCACGTGGGAAACCGCTGCGAACACGTCTTCTTCGGTCGGCTGCAGCTTGCCGCGCACCGCCAGCTCATGGGCGAACACGTTCAGCAGTACTTCCGAGTCGGAGTTGGTGTTGACATGGCGCAGGTCGGACTCGTAGATCTCCTTGGCCAGCTGCTCGACGTTGGTCAGGTTGCCGTTGTGCGCCAGGGTGATGCCGTATGGCGAGTTGACGTAGAACGGCTGGGCCTCGGCCGAGGTCGAGCTGCCCGCAGTCGGGTAGCGCACGTGGCCGATGCCGATGTTGCCGACCAGGCGCTGCATGTGGCGCTGCTGGAACACGTCGCGCACCAGGCCATTATCCTTGCGCAGGAACAACCGGCCGTCATGGCTGGTCACGATACCGGCAGCGTCCTGGCCGCGGTGCTGGAGGACCGTAAGCGCGTCATACAGCGCCTGATTGACGTTCGACTTACCGACGATACCGACGATGCCACACATGCGACGCAACCCCTACTTTGACGAAACTTGAGTGAATAGCGCTCAGGGCTTTGCCGGCCCGAGCAACTGTTCCTTGAACGGAAGATCAGCTGGAGTGCCGATCAGCCCACTGGGTGTCCACTGGCCGGTAAAACCCAGGATCAGGTTTTTCGACCAGTCGGCGACCAAGAGAAATTGTGGTATCAGGCGTGATTCCTGCCACCAGGTGTCCTGTTGAACCGGCCCCAGGCTGATCAGCCCGATGGCCACCACCACCAGCAAGGCCCCGCGCGCGGCGCCGAAGGCCATGCCCAGGAAACGATCGGTACCGGACAGCCCGGTCACGCGGATCAGCTCGCCGATGAGGAAGTTGATCATGGCCCCCACCAGCAAGGTGGCGACGAAAAGAATGGCGCAGCCGGCGATGACGCGCATCGACGGCGTCTGGATGTAGCTTTCAAGATACACCGAGAGCGAACCGCCGAACATCCAGGCAACCGCACCGGCAATGATCCAGATGAGCAAGGACAAGGCTTCCTTGACGAAGCCGCGCTTGAGACTGATCAGTGTGGAGACGGCGATGATCGCGATGATCGCCCAATCAACCAAGGTAAATGCCACGGTGCTGCCTGCAGACGTTTGAGGCGGCGCATTTTAACAGAGCGGCGGGCTGGGAGTAAGCGGAATGTCGGGTGGATTAGCATGCGCACTTCTGTAGGAGCGGCCTTGTGTCGCGATCGGGCCGCACAGCGGCCCCAAGGGTCTCGGACACAGCCAAAATCGCTGGGGCCGCCATGCGGCCCGATCGCGACACAAGGCCGCTCCTACAAGGCCCGAGTCAGCCAGACTCAGCTGCGCTCAGGCTGGAAGCGCACCACGAAGCCCTTGAGGCTGTTCTGGCGGTTGATGGCGTCGCGCACGCGCTCGGCCTCGGCCCGCTCGATCAGCGGCCCCACGTACACCCGGTTCATGCCACCCGCCGAGCGGATATAGGCGTTGTAACCCTGGCTACGCAAGGTTTGCTGCAGCTTTTCGGCCCCGGCACGGTTGGACAGGCTGGCCAACTGGATCGACCAGCTGACCGGCAGGCCATTGACGTCGATCTTCGATGGCGCCGCCGGCGCGGCCGGCTTGGCTGCCGGCTGAGGCTCGACCTTGGCCACGGGCGCCTGCGGCTTGACGGGCTGAGGCTGAGGCTGGGGCTGCACCTGCACCTGAGGCTGGGTCTGCGGTGACGGTGTAATCGGCTGGCTGGGCGCGCTCGCCGGCGCGGTGGACTCGTCCACCACCACCGGTGGCTGTTGCGGCTCTTGCGCAATGGCCTGCGGCTCCGGCACGGCGACCGGCTCCACCTTCACTTCCGGCAGGCTTGGCATGGCCGGCGCCTGCGGGGCCTCGACGCGCACCTGACGCATCTCGTCCTCGCGGGTGAACAGCATCGGCAGGAAAATCACCGCCAGCGCCACCAGCACCAACGCACCCACCATGCGCTGTTTCATCCCTTTATCCAGCACTGCCATCTACTCCACCCTCCTGGGCGTGCCGCTCCAGCCATTCCAGTGCCTGGGCAACACAGAAAAACGAACCGAACAGCAAGATCTGGTCATCCGCCGTTGCCTGCGCGCATTGCCCTTCAAGGGCAGCATCGACGCTGGCATAAGACTTCACCGCGGCGCCGACGTTCGTCAAGGCCGTGGCCAGCTCCGCAGCCGGGCGGCTGCGCGGGGTATCCAGTGGCGCCACTGCCCAGTCGTCGACCAGCCCCTGCAGCGGCGCGACAACACCGTCCAGGTCCTTGTCGGCGAGCAGGCCGAACACCGCCAGGCGGCGCCCCTTCAGCGGCCGGGCCGCCAGGCGCCGGGCCAGGTACTCCGCGGCGTGCGGGTTGTGCCCGACATCCAGCAACAGCTCCACCGGCTTGCCCTGCCAGCTCAGCAGGCGACGGTCGAGGCGACCCGTGATGCGGGTATCCAGCAGCGCCTGGCGAATCTGCCCGGCGTCCCAGGGCAGGCCCATCAGCAGGTAGGCCTGCAGGGCCAGCGTGGCGTTTTCCATGGGCAGGTCGAGCAAAGGCAGGCCACGCAGCTCTACCTGCGCACCATCAGCCGCAGTACCCCGCCAGTTCCAGCTGCCATCGGCACTGGCCAGGTCGAAGTCACGACCACGCAGGAACAGCGGCGCAGCCAGTTCGGCGGCCTTGTCCAGCAGCGGCCGAGGCGGATCCAGGTCACCGCACAGTGCCGGCTTGCCCTGACGGAAGATGCCGGCCTTCTCGAAGGCCACCAGCTCGCGGGTATCACCCAGGTAATCGACATGGTCGACGCCGATGCTGGTCACCAGGGCCAGGTCGGCATCCACCACGTTCACGGTGTCCAGGCGGCCACCAAGGCCCACTTCCAGTACCACGGCATCCAGCTGCGACTGGTAGAACAACCAGAACGCGGCCAGGGTGCCCATCTCGAAGTAGGTCAGGGAAATATCGCCTCGCACCGCCTCGACGGCGGCGAAGGCTTCGCACAGGGCATCATCGCTGGCCTCTTGGCCATCGATCAGCACCCGCTCGTTGTAACGCAACAGGTGCGGCGAGCTGTACACGCCGACCTTGAGCCCCTGGGCACGCAGCAGCGAGGCCACGAAGGCGCAGGTCGAGCCCTTGCCGTTGGTGCCGGTCACCGTCACCACGCGTGGCGCCAGCTTGCCCAGCGCCAGCCGGGCAAGCACCTTCTGCGACCGCTCCAGGCCCATGTCGATGGCCGAGGGGTGCAACTGCTCGAGGTAGGCGAGCCATTCGCCCAGGGATCGTTGTTTCATCACGCGACGGCAGCCGCCTCACGCGCTTGCTCCGGGGTTTCCTGGCCGGTCATCTGCGCCAGCAGGCGGGCCAGACGCGGGCGCAGCTCGCCACGGGAGATGATCAGGTCGATGGCGCCGTGCTCCAGCAGGAACTCGCTGCGCTGGAAGCCCTCCGGCAGCTTCTCGCGCACGGTCTGCTCGATCACGCGCGGGCCGGCGAAGCCGATCAGTGCCTTTGGCTCGCCGACGATCACGTCACCGAGCATGGCCAGGCTGGCGGAAACACCACCGTACACAGGGTCGGTCAGTACCGAGATGAACGGGATGCCTTCTTCGCGCAGGCGCGCCAGCACGGCCGAGGTCTTGGCCATCTGCATCAGCGAGATCAGCGCTTCCTGCATGCGTGCACCGCCCGAAGCGGAGAAGCAGACCATCGGGCAGCGGTGCTCCAGGGCATAGTTGGCCGCGCGCACGAAGCGCTCGCCGACGATGGCACCCATGGAGCCGCCCATGAACGAGAACTCGAAGGCGCTGACCACGATCGGCATGCCCATCAGGGTGCCGCTCATGGAGATCAGGGCGTCCTTCTCGCCGGTCTGCTTCTGCGCGCCGGTCAGGCGGTCCTTGTACTTCTTGCCATCACGGAACTTCAGGCGGTCGACCGGCTCCAGGTCGGCGCCCAGTTCGGCACGGCCATCGGCGTCGAGGAAGATGTCGATGCGCGCACGTGCGCCGATGCGCATGTGGTGGTTGCACTTGGGGCAGACATCCAGGGTCTTTTCCAGCTCCGGACGATACAGCACGGCCTCGCAGGCCGGGCACTTGTGCCACAGGCCTTCAGGCACCGAGCTCTTCTTCACCTCGGAACGCATGATCGAAGGGATCAGTTTGTCGACTAACCAGTTGCTCATGCTTTCTTTCTCCAGTATTGGCAGGCGTGGGCCGGTGTCGCCGGCCCTGCCCTGCCCTTGAGCTCAAAATCTTTTATGAAACGATGATGGACCGGCCGCCGGGACTTCCAGCGCGCCACCCCACCGCTAATGTGTTGTCTTGCCGCCACAGGCGCAGGCGGCTGCCCCGCAGGGCTGCGAAAGCTATGGACGATGGCGCGCAGCCAGCCGTCACATCTGCCATCACGCCTGTTTCACCGCACGCATGAATGCCTCGATCTTCGCCGCGTCCTTGATGCCCTTGGCTTGCTCCACGCCGCCACTGACATCCACCGCGTACGGCCGCACCTGGGCGATGGCCTGGCCGACATTGTCGGCAGACAACCCGCCCGCCAGGATGATCGGCTTGCTCAGGCGCGCCGGCACCAGCGACCAGTCGAACGCTTCACCGGTGCCTCCGGGTACGCCTGGCACATAGGTGTCCAGCAGAATGCCGCGGGCACCGGCGTAAAGCTGGCAGGCCGCCTCCAGGTCGTCGCCCGGGCGCACGCGCAGGGCCTTGATCCAGGGGCGGTGGTAGCCTTCGCAGTCCTGCGGGGTTTCATCGCCGTGGAACTGTAGCAGGTCCAGCGGAACCACTTCGAGGATCTCGTTCAGCTCGCAGCGCGAAGCGTTGACGAACAGCCCGACCGTAGTCACGAACGGTGGCAACTCGGCGATGATCGACCGCGCCTGGCGCACGTCCACGGCGCGCGGGCTCTTGGCATAGAAGACGAGGCCGACGGCATCGGCGCCCGCTTCGGCAGCGGCCAGTGCGTCTTCGATGCGGGTAATCCCGCAGATCTTGCTGCGAACATTGCTCATGGACAGCGAACCCTGCTTGTTACGGTGAAAGGCCGGATGTTAGCAAATGACTTTTCGCCCGTCAGTCTGCCAATGCCTCGTAGCCGGTCAAAAAGTGTGGGCCGATGTAACGCTTGGGCAGCGCGTATTCCTCGGGGTACTCCACCTGCACCAGGTAGAGCCCGTACGGGTGCGCCGTTACCCCGCCTTTGCGGCGGTTGCGCCCCTCCAGCACCTCACGCGCCCAGGTGACCGGGCGCTCTCCGGCACCAATGGTCATCAGTACACCGGCAATGTTACGCACCATGTGGTGCAGGAAGGCCGTGGCACGCACATCCAGCACGATCATCTGGCCATGGCGGGTGACGCGCAGGTGGTAGATGTGCTTGATCGGCGACTTGGCCTGGCACTGGCTGGCGCGGAAGGCACTGAAGTCATGGGTACCGAGAAGGTACTGCGCGGCTTCGGCCATGCGCTCGACATCCAGCGGGCGGTGGTTCCAGGTGACTTCCTCGGCCAGGTGCGCCGGGCGGATCGGGTCGTTGTAGATGACGTAGCGGTAACGCCGGGCGCAGGCCTTGAAGCGGGCATGAAAGTCGGCCGGCATCGGCCGCGACCAGACCACGCTGATGTCATGGGGCAGGTTGAAGTTGGTGCCCATGGTCCAGGCGCGTTCGTCGCGCACGGCGCGGGTGTCGAAGTGCACGATCTGCCCGCAGCCATGCACGCCGGCGTCGGTACGCCCGGCGCAGATCACCGAGATCGGCTCGTTGGCCACCTTGGACAGGGCCTGCTCCAGGGCCTGCTGGACACTGGGCACGCCACTGGCCTGGCGCTGCCAGCCACGATAGCGCGCGCCTTTGTATTCCACGCCCAGGGCGATGCGGGAGTAGCCTTCGGCCGCGGACTCGGCGGCGGCGGTGTCGATGATGTCCAAGAGCATGAAACCTGTGGGGTGTACGGAATGGCGGGGATTATAACGACAACGGCAGCCGTGTAGGGCTGCCGTTGAATATGCACTGCCTTTCAGGGCCTCTTCGCGGCGGTTCGACGCCTCGATAAACCCGCTCCCACAGGGCCCGCACAGAATTCGGACCTGTGATGAACCTGTGGGAGCGGGTTTACCCGCGAAGAGGCCGGCCCTGCTTGCATCAGACCAACCGGGAGAGCATGTCCTCGGCTTCCTGACGCTGGCTGTCGTCGCCATCCTTGACCACTTCATCGAGGATGTCGCGCGCGCCCTGGTTGTCGCCCATGTCGATATAGGCGCGGGCCAGGTCAAGCTTGGTGGCCACTTCGTCGCTACCGGAGAAGAAGTCGAAGTCCAGGTCGTCCAGTGGCTCGAGCTCTGGCTGGGCAGCCGCGTCCTCGCTGGTGAAGTGCGGCTCCAGCGACGGCGATTCGAGGCTCTGCGACAGCTTGTCCAGTTCGGCGTTGACGTCGTTCAGCTCCGAGGCAAAGCTCTTGGCTGCCGGCGAATCGTCTTCCAGCGACAGCGAAAGATCGAAGTCGGACGGCAGGTCGAACTCGGAAAGCGGGTCGAACGCTGGCTCGCTGTCGAAGGCAGCCAGCTCGGCGGCGACATCCACCGGGGTTTCGTCGTCCGCAGCCGTGGCGGCCGGGACAACCGGTTCGCTGACGTCGAGGTCGAAGTCGGACAGGTCCACAGCGGGCTGTGTCTCGGCCTGGGCCAGCATGGCCTCGAACTCGGCGTCGGCGTCGGCCTGCAGCTCGGCGTCCACGGCAAACGGCTCGTCTTCCGGCTGAGCCGTTTCCAGCATCGGTTCATCCAGTACCGGCTCGTCGACGACAGGTTGCTGGGCCACCGATTCGTCCAGCAGCGGCGCCGCCAGCGGGTCTTGCTCAGGCAGGTCGTCACCCAGGCTCAGGTCGAAGGCACTGTCCAGGTCCTGCTCGTCCAGGCCCGGCGCATCGAGGGTCGGCACTTCATCGAAGGCATCCAGCTCAGCATCCAGATCAACTTCGGGCTCGAGCACTGCCTCAGGCTCCACTTGGGCAACGGCCTCTGGTTCAAACGCCACCTCTGGCTCGAACGCCGACTCTTCCTCGGGTGCCACGTCGGCAACCACTGGCGTTTCAGGCTGATCCTGCAGCAGCTCCTGCACGTACTGCTCGTCCATCTCGGCAGCCAGGGCCGCCGCGCCCAGGCCGGCAGCGGCCAGGCCGAGCATGGCCGGGTAACGCTCTTTCAGCCCGGCAACAGCTGCACTGTTCGGCTCGCTGGCCGGCAGCTTGCGCTCCTGCTCGACGAACGCGCTCTGGTCACCCTGGCGGGCGTACACATCCATCAGTTTCAGGCGCAGGTCGTCACGCTGCGGCGCGGCGGCCACGGCAGGCTCCAGCAGGTCGGCAGCGCGGTTCAGGCGGCCTTCGGCCACGCATTGCTCGACCTCCGCCAGCAGCGCTGCGTGGGGGTCGGCTTGCGGTTCAGGTTGCGCTTCCACTGCGGGTGCCGATGTTTTTTCCGCGGCGGTGGCGGCGGCAGCCGAAGCGGCGACCACGGCCGGCGACAGGGTCACGCTCGGGGCCGAGACCTCGACGCCATCGAAGCTTGCGCTATCGCTGTCGAAGCCTGCGCCCTGCTCTTCTTCCAGCGCCCGCGCCATGCGCAGGTGCTTTTCAGCCTCCTGCTGGGCCTTGCGCTTGCGCGCCAGCAGCAACAGCAGAAGCAGCAGTACGAGGAAGGCACTACCGGCAATCAGCCCAAGCAGCAGCGGGTTGCCCATGATTTCGTCAACCAGGCTGCCAGGCTGGCCGGCAGGTGCGGCCTCGGCGGCGGGCACCGGCTTGGGTGCGGTATCGACGGCGGCAGGTGCAGGCTTGGCGACCGGCTGGGCCGGCGCCGCCGCACCCTGGGCTTCAAGGCGGGCCAGCTGGTTGTTCTTCAGCTCGATCAGACGCTGCAGCTTGTCCAGCTGGCTCTGCAGGTCGGCCATGCGGCTCTTGAGTTCTTCGTTGTCGCGACGGCTGGTGTCCAGGCTTTCCTGGGCCACCGCCAACTTGTCGTTGAGGGCCTTGGCCTGGTCGGCACCGGCCTGGTTGCCCGGGCTGACCAGGCGCAGGTTGTCGCCCTGGGCGATACGCGCTGGCGCTGCCTCGGCGGCACCGCGACGGGTGGCGTCCAGCTGGCGGGCACGCGGGCCCAGGCGACGGCCTTCACGCCAGGCGGCATACTGCTCGGCCACCTCAGCGGTCGCCTCGCCCTGCGCGATATTCTGGATCTGCTGCTGGTCGGGCAGGCGCAGCACCTGGCCAACCTTCAGCTGGTTGATGTTGTTGCCGATGAAGGCGTCCGGATTCAGCGCCTGGATCGCGATCATGGTCTGCTGGATCGAACCACCCTGGGTGTTGCGCGCGGCAATCTGCCACAAGGTGTCGCGGCGTTGGGTGGTATAGCTGCCGGCAGCGGTCACCGCTGGCGCGACATTGCCTGCAGCCGGCTTTTCGCCCTGGGCCTTGGCCTGGTCGAGCAGCACGCTGTAGTCACGCAGCAGGCGGCCTTGCGGCCACATCACCTGGACCAGGAACTTTACCACCGGTTCAGGCAGCGGCTGGCTGGAGGTAACCCGCAGCACGCTCTTGCCGTTGGGGTTGATCACCGGCGTGAAGGTGAGGTCTTCGAGGTACGTCGGCAGCGCCACCCCGGCCTTGCTGAACTCTTCCGGCGGCGCCAGGCTCGGCGCCACTTCGGCGGCGGTGAGGTCGCGCACGTCGAGCAGCTCGATCTCGGCGTCCAGGGGCTGGTTCTGTGCCGACTTGAGGGTCAGCTCCCCCAGGCCCAGGGCATTCGCCATGCCCGACGACAGCGCCGATGCTGCAGCCATGGCCAGAACCAGTTTGCGAATTCGAAGCATGACCTCTTCCCTTGTATAAAGCGTCCTGAAACCTGCATGCGGAGCAGGACAATAGTGCTCGCCAGTATCTTTTACGGCATGTGTTTAATCAACAATTGCGCCACTTGCACGGCATTGAGCGCGGCGCCTTTGCGTACGTTGTCGGTGGTCAGCCAGAGGTTGAGCTGCTGGTCTTCATCAACACCGTGCCGTACACGACCAACATAGACCACGTCCTGGCCCACTGCGTCGCCTACCGGGGTCGGATAATCATCGCGCTCCACCAGTTCGACGCTGTCGGCCGCCTCGAGGGCCTGATTGACCGCGTCCAGGTCTACCGGGCGACGGCTCTGCACCGCCACACTGAAGCTATCGCCGAAAAACACCGGGACTTGAACGCAGCTCACGGAAATCTTCAGTTCCGGCAGGCCCAGCAGCACGCGCAGCTCGCTGACCAGGCGGCGCTCCAGGGCCGTGTGACCTTGCTCATCAGCGGCTCCGACCTGGGCCAGCACGTTGAACGCCACCTGGCGATCGAAGAAGCGTGGCTCCAGGGGGCGGGCATTGAGCAGCTCGGCGGTTTGCCGGGCGAGTTCGTTGACCGCTTCACGGCCTTGTGCGGACACCGCCAGCGCGGCCATTACCTGCACCCGCTCGATATCCAGCAGGCCTTTGAGCGGTGCCAGTGCAACGGCCAGGGCAACCGCGGCCGAGCACGGGCTGACGATGCGGGCGGGCAATGCCAGGCCGGCCAGGCGTTCGGCGTTGGCTTCTGGCACCAGGGCCAGGGCGTCGTCCAGGCCAGCGGACAGGTCGATGACCGTGCAGCCTGCCTGCAGCGCCTTGCTGGCAAAGCTGCGGCTGACGGCGGCGCCTGCGGCGAAGAAGGCCAGCTTGACCTGGGCGAAGTCGAAGCTGTCCACTTCACGCACCTTCAGCTTCTTGCCGGCGAACATCACGCTGCTGCCCGCCGATTCCATGCTGGCCAGCAGGTGCAGGGTGGCGACCGGGAAATCCAGCTCTTCGAGGATCTGCACCAGGGCTTCACCGACGCTGCCGGTGGCGCCGACGACGGCGATGTCCAAAGGGTTTGTCATGGAAGGGATCCTTTTGCTGAAAACGGCGGGGGGCGGCACTTTACTCGGATTGTAGAGTTTTGTCTGTGCTGGCCCAAACCTAGAGCTGCGCTGCGCTGCGCTGCGCCGCTCTTGCTCTTGCTCTTGCTCTTGCTCTTGCTCTTGCTCTTGCTCTTGCTCTTGCTCTTGCTCTTGCTCTTGATCTTGATCTTGATCTTGATCTTGATCTTCGCGACTTCAGGAGGCCGAGCAGAGGTCTTGCGGAGGGAGGTGACGGGCATGGATGCCCGTCAAGCGCTGAGGCCCCATGGATGGGGCCTGCAGCGCGTACTCCCGGGAGCAAGACCGGCGCGAGGGAACCCCGGAGCGCAGCGCAGGGGCCGGATGATGGGAGCGCAGCGTTTTTTGGTTACTTTTTGCCGCGTTTGGCAAAAAGTGACTCGCCGTAAGGGCGAAAAGGTGAGTCAGCGTCGCCATCGCAAACGGACTGTTCGCCATATCAAAACCGTCGCTTAAGCTTTTTGGCTTTTTGGCTTTTTGGCTTTTTGGCTTTTTGGCTTTTTGGCTTTTTGCTTTTTGCTTTTTGGATGCGGGCATTCCCATCGAGTAGGCATTCATTCGCGATGGTGGCGCCAAGTCACCTTTCCGCCCTTACGGCGGGTCCCTTTTTGTCGTGGCAAAAAGGAACCAAAAACCGTCGGCTCCCATCATCCGGCCCCTACGCTTCGCTCCGGGGTCCCCTCGCTACGGGCCTGCTCCCGGGAGTACGCGCTGCAGGCCCCATCCATGGGGCCTCAGCGCTTGACGGGCATCCATGCCCGTCACCTCCCTCCGCAGTCCCTTCGCTCGGCCTCCTGAAGTCGCAATCGGCGGCGCCTGAACTATCGCGTGCCTAGAAGCAAAAGCAAAAGCAGAGAAGAGCCGGGCCGGCCGGCCGGGATGGATCGGAAATAAAAAAACCCGCGCTGTCACCAGCGCGGGTTTTCGGTCAGACCGGAACGATCAACGCTCAAGCAGAATCCGCAGCATGCGACGCAGCGGCTCGGCCGCGCCCCACAACAGCTGGTCACCTACGGTGAACGCGCCCAGGTACTGGGAACCCATGTTCAGCTTGCGCAGGCGGCCAACCGGGATGTTCAGGGTGCCGGTAACCTTGGTCGGGCTCAGCTCCTGCATGCTGATTTCACGCTGGTTAGGCACCAGCTTCACCCAAGGGTTGTGCTGGCTGATCATGCCTTCGATGTCGGCCAGCGGCACGTCCTTGTTCAGCTTGATGGTCAGCGCCTGGCTGTGGCAACGCATGGCGCCGATACGCACGCAGATGCCGTCGACCGGGATCGGGCTCTTGAAGCGGCCGAGGATCTTGTTGGTCTCGGCCTGGGCCTTCCACTCTTCACGGCTCTGGCCGTTCGGCAGTTCCTTGTCGATCCACGGGATCAGGCTGCCAGCCAGCGGCACGCCGAAGTTCTCGGTCGGGAAGGCTTCGCTGCGCATGGTCTCGGCAACCTTGCGGTCGATGTCGAGGATGGCGCTGGCCGGGTTGGCCAGGTCATCGGCAACGGCAGCATGGGTAGCACCCATCTGCTTGATCAGCTCGCGCATGTTCTGCGCGCCGGCACCCGAGGCCGCCTGGTAGGTCATGGCGCTCATCCACTCGACCAGGCCGGCTTCGAACAGGCCACCCAGGCCCATAAGCATCAGGCTGACGGTGCAGTTGCCGCCGATGTAGTTCTTGGTACCCGCGTCCAGCTGCTGGTCGATGACCTTGCGGTTGACCGGGTCGAGGATGATCACCGCGTCATCCTGCATGCGCAGGGACGAGGCGGCGTCGATCCAGTACCCCTGCCAGCCGGCTTCACGCAGCTTGGGGAAGACCTCGTTGGTGTAGTCGCCGCCCTGGCAGGTCAGGATCACGTCGAGGGTCTTGAGTTCTTCAATCGAATAAGCGTCCTTGAGCGGAGCTGTATCCTTGCCCACGTTCGGGCCCTGGCCGCCAACATTGGAGGTGGTGAAGAACACCGGCTCGATGAGGTCGAAATCCTGCTCCTCCAGCATCCGCTGCATGAGCACGGAACCGACCATACCGCGCCAACCGATCAGACCTACACGTTTCATCGCAACTACACCTTTGCTAAAAGTGGGCCGCCACCGGGAATTTTGGGTGGCGGGCCAGAGAGATTACAGATTCCGCAGCGCTGCGACTACTGCGTCGCCCATTTCCTGCGTACCAACTTTGCGGCAGCCTTCCGAGAAGATGTCGCCGGTGCGCAGGCCCTGGTCCAGGACCAGGCTCACGGCCTTCTCGATCGCCTCGGCGGCAGCCGACTGATTGAAGCTGTAACGCAGCATCATCGACACCGACAGGATGGTCGCCAGCGGGTTGGCGATGCCAAGGCCTGCGATGTCCGGCGCCGAGCCGTGGCACGGCTCGTACATGCCCTTGTTGTCGGCATCCAGCGACGCCGAAGGCAGCATGCCGATGGAACCGGTCAGCATGGAAGCCTCATCCGACAGAATGTCACCGAACATGTTGTCGGTCACCATCACATCGAACTGCTTGGGCGCACGCACCAGCTGCATGGCGGCGTTGTCGACGTACATGTGGCTCAGTTCCACATCCGGGTAGTCCTTGGCCACATCCTCGACCACTTCACGCCACAGCTGGCTGGAAGCCAGGACGTTGGCCTTGTCCACCGAGCACAGCTTCTTGCCACGCACGCGGGCCATGTCGAAGCCGACACGGGCGATGCGGCGCACTTCGCTTTCGCTGTACGGCAGGGTGTCGTAGGCCTGGCGCTCGCCGTTTTCCAGCTCGCGCTGGCCACGCGGGGCACCGAAGTAGATACCGCCGGTCAGCTCACGGACGATGAGGATGTCCAGGCCGGAAACGATCTCTGGCTTGAGCGACGAGGCATCGGCCAGTTGCGGGTAGAGGATGGCCGGGCGCAGGTTGGCGAACAGGCCCAGTTGCGAACGGATTTTCAGCAGGCCGCGCTCGGGGCGAATGTCACGCTCGATCTTGTCCCACTTCGGCCCGCCCACGGCGCCCAGCAGCACGGCATCGGCCTTGCGCGCACGCTCCAGGGTCTCGTCGGCCAGCGGTACGCCGTGCTTGTCGATGGCGGCACCACCGATCACATCGTGCTCCAGGCTGAAGCCGAGCTGGAACTTGTCGTTGGCCAGCTCCAGCACCTTGACCGCCTCGGCCATGATTTCCGGGCCGATACCGTCACCTGGGAGAATCAGAATCTGCTTGCTCATGCTTTCCTCTATCCAATCACGCGGTGCGGCCAAGCGGGCCCCACCGAAAAGTTCTTAACGCTCGGCCCACAACACCAGCACATCGGTGCTGAATGAGCCATCGGCCTCGATCTGGTAATACTGCCGTACTTCCTCACCCATGGCTTGCTGCAGTTGGCGAATTGCCACGCGCATTGGCTCGGGGGTGCGCATGCGCTCGACCCAGCTGGAAAACTCCAGGCGCAGCGGCTGGCGGGTGTGGCTGCGTACATGCAGGCCAGCCTCGCTGACCTGGCGTTGCCATTCGGCGGCGGAATAATCGCGCACGTGGCTGGTGTCGCGCAGCACTTCGACCGTTTGCAGGTAGGTGTCGAGCAGCGGACTGCCCGGCGACATCACATCGATGAAGGCTGCCACGCCACCCGGCTTGAGCACCCGGCGCACTTCGCGCAGGGCCAGGCCCAGGTCGCTCCAGTGGTGGGCCGAGTAGCGGCTGAAGACGAAGTCGAACGAGGCGTCGGCGAACGGCAGGCGTTCGGCGGCACCGCGCTCGGTGGTGATATTGGCCAGGCCGCGCTCGGCGGCGGCACTGGCGACCACGTCGAGCATGGCCTGCGAGAGGTCGTAGGCGACCACTTCGGCGGCCAGCGGGGCGACGTGGAAGCTGACATGACCGGCGCCGCAGCCCAGGTCCAGCACGCGGGCACGGCCCTGCCCCGCCAGCGCGGCCTGCAGCAGGGCGAATTCACTGCCCTGGGCGTGCACGGCGCTGCTGAGGTAGGCGCTGGCCTGTTCGCCGAACTGGCGTTGGACCACATCGGTGTGCTGGGTGCTGGTCATGTCTCGATCCTTTTGGTTTCTTGCTGCCTGTACCGGCCCTTTCGCGGGCATGCCCGCTCCCACAGGTACAGCGCTGCTCTCAGGGTTGGTGACATCCCTGTGGGAGCGGGCGTGCCCGCGAAAGGGCCGGTACTGTCACCTGCAAACTTCAGGCATCCCGGAACAGCCAAGGCTGCCCGGCGCGGTGCTTGCCTTCGAAGGCCTTGATCGCATCGCTGTCCTGCAGGGTCAGGCCGATATCGTCCAGGCCGTTGAGCAGGCAGTGCTTGCGGAACGCATCGATCTCGAAGTGCAGCACCTTGCCATCCGGACGGGTCACCGCCTGCGCCTGCAGGTCGATGGTCAGCTGATAGCCCGGAATGGCTTCGACCTGCTTGAACAGCTCGTCGACTTCCTCGTCGCTGAGGATGATCGGCAGCAAGCCGTTCTTGAAGCTGTTGTTGAAGAAGATGTCGGCAAAGCTCGGCGCGATCACGCTGCGGAAGCCGTACTCGTCCAGCGCCCATGGGGCGTGCTCACGGCTGGAGCCGCAACCGAAGTTCTCCCGCGCCAGCAACACGCTGGCACCTTGGTAGCGTTCGTGGTTGAGCACGAATTCCTTGTTCAACGGGCGCTTGCTGTTGTCCTGGTAAGGCTGGCCCACATCCAGGTAACGCCACTCGTCGAACAGGTTGGGGCCGAAGCCGGTGCGCTTGATCGACTTCAAAAACTGCTTGGGGATGATCTGGTCGGTATCGACGTTGGCACGGTCCAACGGCGCGACGAGGCCAGTGTGCTGGGTAAAGGCTTTCATGCTGCGCTCCCTTGGATCAACTCGCGGACATCGATGAAGTGGCCGGTCACCGCGGCGGCGGCGGCCATGGCCGGGCTGACCAGGTGGGTACGGCCACCGGCACCCTGACGGCCTTCGAAGTTGCGGTTGGAGGTGGACGCGCAGTGCTCGCCGCTCTCCAGGCGGTCCGGGTTCATCGCCAGGCACATCGAGCAGCCTGGTTCACGCCATTCGAAACCGGCTTCGAGGAAGATCTTGTCCAGGCCTTCCCGCTCGGCCTGGGCCTTGACCAGGCCCGAGCCCGGTACCACCAGCGCCTGCTTGACGTTGGCAGCGACCTTGCGGCCCTTGGCGATTTCGGCAGCGGCGCGCAGGTCTTCGATGCGCGAGTTGGTGCACGAACCGATGAATACGCGGTCGAGCTTGATATCGGTAATCGCCTGGTTGGCGGCGAGGCCCATGTACTTGAGAGCACGCTCGATCGAACCACGCTTGATCAGGTCAGGCTCGGCAGCCGGGTCCGGCACGCGCTGGTCGACGGCGAGGACCATCTCCGGCGAGGTGCCCCAGCTGACCTGCGGCTTGATTTGCGCAGCGTCGAGCTCGACCACGGTGTCGAACACCGCGTCAGCGTCGGAAACCAGGCCTTTCCAGGCTTCGACCGCCTGCTTCCACTGCTCGCCCTTCGGCGCGTACGGGCGGCCTTCGACATAGGCAACGGTGGTGTCGTCCACCGCCACGAGGCCTACGCGGGCACCGGCTTCGATGGACATGTTGCAGATGGTCATGCGGCCTTCCATCGACAATTCGCGGATGGCGCTGCCAGCAAATTCCATGGCGTGGCCGTTACCACCGGCGGTACCGATCTTGCCGATCACGGCCAGGACGATGTCCTTGGCGGTAACGCCGGCAGGCAACTGGCCTTCCACGCGCACCAGCATGTTCTTCATCTTCTTGGCGACCAGGCACTGGGTAGCGAGCACGTGCTCTACTTCGGAGGTGCCGATGCCGTGGGCCAGGGCACCGAAGGCGCCGTGGGTGGAGGTGTGCGAGTCACCGCAGACCACGGTCATGCCAGGCAAGGTGGCACCCTGCTCCGGGCTGATGACGTGGACGATGCCTTGACGCTCGTCATTCATCTTGAATTCGACGATGCCGTATTCGTCACAGTTCTCGTCGAGGGTCTGCACCTGCAGGCGCGACACCTGGTCGACGATGGCCTCTATACCGCCCTTGCGCTCTGGCGTGGTCGGCACGTTGTGGTCCGGCGTGGCGATGTTGGTGTCGATGCGCCAGGGTTTGCGGTTGGCCAGGCGCAGGCCTTCGAAGGCCTGGGGCGACGTCACTTCGTGGATGATGTGACGGTCGATGTAGATCAAGGACGAGCCGTCATCACGGCGCTTGACCTCATGGGCTTCCCAGAGTTTGTCGTAGAGCGTTTTGCCAGCCATCAGACTGTTCCTCATCAGCGTCTTTCTATGCCAAAGACCCCTTGGCTTGTGCGGTCGATGCTAGGGGGTTAAATTGAATAACTCAAATTCATAATTTTTATGCTTTGGATAACCAACAGGAATACCAACCCATGGATCTGGCGAACCTTAGCGCCTTCATTGCGATTGCCGAAACCGGTAGCTTTTCCGGGGCGGCCGACCGCCTGTTCCTGACCCAACCGGCCGTCAGCAAGCGCATCGCCGGGCTGGAACAGCAACTGGATGTGCGCCTGTTCGACCGGCTGGGCCGCGAGGTGACCCTGACCGAGGCCGGCCGCGCCTTGCTGCCCCGCGCCTACCAGATCCTCAACGTCCTCGATGATACCCGGCGCGCACTGACCAATTTGACCGGTGAAGTGAGTGGTCGGCTGACCCTTGCCACCAGCCACCATATCGGCTTGCACCGCCTTCCCCCGCTATTGCGGGCTTTCACTCGGGAATACCCGGCAGTGGCGCTGGATATTCAGTTCATGGATTCGGAACAGGCCTACGACGAAATCCTCCATGGCCGCGCCGAGATTGCCGTTATCACCCTGGCGCCCGAGCCGCACCACCTGGTCAAGGCCGTGCCGGTGTGGGACGACGCCCTGGACTTCGTCGCCGCTCCCGAGCACCCGCTGGCCAACAACCATACGGTCAGCCTGGCCGACGTCGCCCGCCACCCGGCCGTGTTCCCCGGCGGCAACACCTTTACCCACCATATTGTCCAGCGCCTGTTCGAAAGCCAGGGCCTGACGCCGAACATCGCCATGAGCACCAACTATCTGGAAACCATCAAGATGATGGTGTCGATCGGCCTGGCCTGGAGCGTGCTGCCGCGCACCATGCTCGACGAACAGGTTGCACCCATCGCCTTGCCGGGCATACAGCTGTCACGCCAGCTAGGCTACATTTTGCACACGGAGCGTACGCTATCGAACGCGGCCAGGGCATTCATGGCCCTGCTCGACAGCCACGCAGGGCCCGCCTGACCGGTCGTCAGCCCGGTATTGCCACCTCCAAGGACGCGTCACACGCCAAAGGTCTGGTACCGATGCCCAAATCAGCGAATCGCTTTTTGCGCCTGCCGCGCATACCTGCGGCCGACCCTCAGGAGTCCGAGCAGGCCTGGCAGAACGCCCCGCAATTGCTGGCCGCGCTCAACGGCGCGCGGCTGGGGGCCTGGCTATGGGATATCGAAAGCGGCCGGGTCAGCTGGTCACGGGGCACCCAGGCCCTGTTCGGCTTCGACCCGCAGCGCCCGCTCCCCGCCGATGTCGACTACCTCGACCTGCTGCCCGAGGAAGACCGCGCGCGTACACGCCAGGTGTTCCAGGCAGTGTTCAACGGCGAACCGGTAGAACAGGCCATGCGCCACCGTATCCGCTGGCCGGACGGCAGCCTGCACTGGCTGGAGATCAACGGCAGCCTGACCCACGACCCGAACGGCCGGCCGCAGATGATCGGGGTGATCCGTGAAATCACCCGCCAGCGCGAGCGGGAAACGGCGCTGATCAATTCGGAAAAACGCTTCGCCACCCTGTTCCACCTCAGCCCCAATGCCATTTTGCTCACCCGCCGCCACGACGGCATGATCTTCGAGGTCAACCAGCACTTCGAAGACATGTTCGGCTGGCCCGGCAGCCAGGTGATCGGCAAGACCAGCCTGGAACTGGGCCTGTGGGTCAACCCCGAACAGCGCCACCAGATGCTGGAATCGACCCGGGCCAACAGTGGCCCGCTGATCCTCGAGGTGCAGTTCCGCGCCATCAGCGGCAAGGTGCATGACGGCATCCTCTGCACCCAGGGCATCGAGCTGGAAGGCGTGACCTACCTGATCAGCACCTTCGTCGACACTACCGAACGCAAGCGCGCCGAGCAGGCCCTGAAGGACAGCCAGGAGCGCCTGGACCTGGCCCTGGACTCGGCACAACTGGGCACCTGGGACTGGCATATCCCCAGCGGCATGCTCTACGGCTCGGCCCGGGCCGCACAGCTCCACGGCCTGCCGCCCATTCCCTTTCACGAATCGTTCGACGCGTTTTTCGAAGGGGTACCGGAGCAGGAGCGCAACTCGATGCGCCAGGCCTACCGCAGCCTGCGCGAAGGGCCTGCCGGCAACTACCAGATCACCTACCGGGTACAACTGGAGAACGGCATCTCGCGCTACATCGAAAGCCGAGCCCGGCTGTACCGCGACGAGCAGGGCAACCCGCTGCGCATGGCTGGCACCTTGCTCGACATCACCGACCAGGTGGAACGCGAACAGCGCCTGAGCGCCTCGGAAGAGAAGTTCGCCAGCCTGTTCCAGGTCAGCCCCGACCCGATCTGCGTCACTCGCCAGGACACTGGCCAGTTCATCGAGATCAACCCGGCGTTCACCCAGACCTTCGGCTGGGGCACCGACCAGGTGATCGGCCGCACTGCCGAGGAAATCGGCCTGTGGGCGGAGTCAGTCGAGCGCGCACAACGCATCGAGCGGGTGATCCGCGAGCAGGCCCTGAGCAACGTCGCCGTGGTGGTCAACCACCGCAATGGCGCACCGCTGACCTGCGTGATTTCCAGCCGCCTCATCACCGTCGATGACCAGCCTTGCAGCGTCACCACCCTGCGCGACATCACCCAGCAGCAGCGCGCCGAGGCGGCGCTGAAGTCCAGCGAGGAGAAGTTTGCCAAGGCCTTCCACTCCAGCCCTGACGCCATCACCATCACCGAACGCTATAGCGGTCGCTACCTGGAAATCAACGACGGTTTCTGCCGCCTGACCGGCTACAGCACCGCCGACGTGGTCGGCCACACGGTGTACGAGATCGGCATCTGGGCCGACGACAAGCAGCGCAGCGCCCTGCTGGCCGAGTTGCGCGAGCGTGGCCGGGTGCATCATCGCGAGATGCTCGGGCGCAACAAGCGTGGCGATATCCTTACCGTGGAGGTGTCGGTGGAGCCGATCACCCTCAACGAGGTGGATTGCCTGCTGCTGACCGCCCGCGATGTCAGCCAGCTGAAGAACGCCCAGGCACAGATTCGCCACCTGGCCTACCACGACCCGCTGACCAACCTGCCCAACCGTGCCCTGCTGATGGACCGCCTGAGCCAGCAGATCGCCCTGCTCAGGCGCCACAACCTGCGCGGCGCCCTGCTGTTCCTCGACCTTGACCACTTCAAGCACATCAACGACTCGCTGGGCCACCCGGTGGGCGACACGGTGCTGAAGATCATCACTGCGCGGCTGGAAGCCAGCGTGCGCGTGGAAGACACCGTGGCGCGCCTGGGTGGCGACGAGTTCGTGGTACTGCTCAGCGGCCTGGAAGGCAGCCGCGAGCTGGTCGAAGAGAAAGTCCGCGGGCTGGCCGACACCCTGCGCGAACTGCTGGCCGAGCCGATGTCGCTGGACGGCCAGCGCCTGCAGGTGACACCCAGCATCGGTGTGGCGCTGATCCCTGACCACGGCGCCACCCCGGCCGACCTGCTCAAGCGTGCCGATATCGCCCTGTACCGGGCCAAGGACTCCGGGCGCAACACCACCCAGCTGTTCCATACCACCATGCAGAAGGCTGCCAGCGAGCGCCTGCGCATGGAAAACGACCTGCGCCTGGCCCTGGCCCGCGGCGAGCTGGCGCTGCACTTCCAGCCACAGGTGGATGCCCGCGACAACCGCATCGTCGGCGCCGAGGTGCTGCTGCGCTGGCATCACCCGCAACTGGGTCAGCAGCCACCCGCGCAATTCATTCAGGTGCTGGAAGAAAGCGGCCTGATCCTTGAAGTTGGCAGCTGGATCCTCGACGAAGCTTGCGATGCCTGCGCGCGCATGCTCGGCGACGGGCTGATCGACGCCGATGATTTCAGCCTGTGCGTGAACATCAGCCCACGGCAGTTCCGCCAGAACGACTTTGTCGGGCGGGTGCTGCGCAGCCTGGACGATTACCGCCTGCCACGGCAGATGCTGAAGCTGGAAATTACCGAAGGCATCGTCATCCAGAACCTGGAAGACACCATCAGCAAGATGCGCGAACTGAAGCGCTACGGGGTGAGCTTTGCCATGGATGACTTCGGCACCGGCTATTCCTCGCTGACCTACCTGAAACGCCTGCCAGTGGATGCGCTGAAGATCGACCAGACTTTCGTACGCGATGCACCGGTGGACCCCAACGACGCCGAAATCGTCCGCGCCATCGTCGCCATGGCCCGCAGCCTGGACCTGGCGGTGATTGCCGAAGGGGTGGAGCTGACCGAACAGCTGGAGTTCCTGGAACGGCTGGGGTGCCACCTGTACCAGGGGTACTTGCACAGCCGGCCGCTGCCGTTGCCGGAGTTCCGGCAGATGTTGCTGGAGGCGCCGGCGGATTACTGACCGAACGACTGACGCGACTTTGGTGACGCTGACGCAGCCCCTGTAGGAGCGGCCTTGTGTCGCGATGGGCTGCGCAGCAGCCCCGGCAATCGATGCTGGAACCAAGATTTTGGGGCTGCTGCGCAGCCCATCGCGACACAAGGCCGCTCCTACAAGGGGACCGTGGGAACGGACACAAAAAAGGGCACCCCTGGGGGTGCCCTTTTTCACATCTACACGATCAGTTCAGCGCTGGCTTGTCGCCGTTGATCGGAATGCGCTTGGCCTTGGCTTCTTCAGGCACGATGCGCAGCAGGTCGATGCTGAGCAGGCCATTGGCCAGGCCGGCGGCCTTGACTTCGATATGGTCGGCCAGGCGGAACGACAGCTTGAAGGCGCGCTGCGCGATACCCTGATGCAGGTAGGTCACTTCAGCAGCGCCATTGTCGCGCTTGCCACCGGTCACGGTCAGGACACCTTTTTCAACCTGCAGGTCGAGGTCCTCTTCCTGGAAACCGGCTGCAGCAACCACGATGCGGTAGTGGTCATCGCCATGCTTTTCCACGTTGTAGGGCGGGTAGCTGCTACCAGCCTCGTTACGTGCCGCGGATTCGAACAGGTCGTTGAAACGATCGAAACCAACGGAATGGCGGAACAGTGGAGCGAGAGAGAAAGCGGTGGTCATGGTCATGAACTCCTGAGATTCAGCAAGTAAGTCATTACGCGACCCGACTTCGGCATCGCGTACTCAAGAGATATGGCCGAGGGAAATGCTTTCAAGGGGGGAGCAGAAAAAATCTGGATTCCTGCGTTGGGCTTGATGGCCTCTTCGCGGGTAAACCCGCTCCCACAGGGAGCTCACACATTCCAAAACCTGCGCCGAACCTGTGGGAGCGGATTTACCCGCGAAAGGGCCGGATCAGGCAACACAAGCTTCGATGGAAACCGCCTCAACCCCCAGCAACCTGCTGATCCGCGCACAGTCATCCTCCCGACGCAACTCGGCAAACAGCACAACCGCTTCGGGATAACTGCGGGTCAGCATCGCCAGCCACTGCTTCATCCGCCCCGGCGCATAGCGCGGCGACAACTTGTCCTGAGCCTGGCGCCAGAACTCGCGCAGCAATGGCAGCAGGTCGTCCCAGCTCATCGGCTGGTACTCCCGCCCGTCACGCGCCGCGGCAATCTGCAGCCCCAGGTCGGGGCGCGAAACCAGCCCACGGCCCAGCATGATGTCTTCAGCGCCACTGACCTCACGACAGCGCCGCCAGTCGTCCACGGTCCAGATCTCGCCATTGGCGAACACCGGCACCTTGACCACATCCTGCACCCGCGCCACCCACTCCCAGTGGGCCGGCGGCTTGTAGCCCTCGACCTTGGTCCGCGCATGCACCACCAGGTGCGCCGAGCCGCCTTCGGCCAGCGCCGTGGCACACTCCAGCGCGCCATCGGGGCTGTCGAAACCCAGGCGCATCTTCGAGGTGACCGGGATATCCGCCGGCACGGCCCGGCGCACTTCACGCACAATGGCGTGCAGCAGTTCCGGCTCCTTGAGCAGCACCGCTCCACCACGCGACTTGTTCACGGTCTTGGCCGGGCAACCAAAGTTCAGGTCGATTACCGGCGCGCCCAACTCGCAGGCCAGCGCGGCGTTTTCCGCCAGGCACACAGGGTCCGAGCCCAACAGCTGCACACGCATGGGCACCCCTGCGGCAGTCCGCGCGCCATTGCGCAACTCGGGTGCCAGCTTGTCGAACGAGGAAGGCGGCAGCAGGCGGTCGCACACGCGAATGAACTCGGTGACGCACCAGTCGATACCGCCCACGCGGGTCAGCACGTCGCGCAGGATGTTGTCGACCAGCCCCTCCATGGGGGCCAGGGCAATTTGCATGTCGGGGTCTCGGCGGAAAAAGCCGGCAGTCTAACAAAAATTGCCGGTGTTTCAGGCGCCGATCAGCGCCGGGCCGTAACCGTCGAGAAACTCCGCCGGCATGCGCCTGGGCTTGCCACTGGAGAGCTCGATGCAGGCAAAGGTGGTCTGGGCGCGCAGCAAGGTCACGCCGTCGCGCGGGCGCTTGAGCTGGAAGCGCCGGGTCATGCGCAGGCGCTGGTCCCAGTCGATGATCCAGGTGGCCAGTTGCAGCTCGTCGTCCTCGTAGGCAGCGGCCAGGTAGTCGATTTCGTGGCGCACCACGGCCATGGCCCGGTCCAGCCGGCGATATTCGGCCAGGTCCAGGCCCAGGCGCTGAGAGTGGCGCCAGGCGCAGCGCTCCAGCCAGGTGACGTAGACCGCGTTGTTGGCGTGGCCAAGGCCGTCGATATCCTCGCTGCCGACGCGCAGGTCGATGACGAAAGGTGTTGCCAGGTCCCAGCTCATGTTCGCTTCCTTGGAGCAAAAGTGGATTTAGCAGGGACCGCCGTGGGAAAGTCCAGCCCTTCTGCACTTGCCTGCGGGGCTACGCGGTCCCTGTAGGAGCGGCCTTGTGTCGCGATGGGGCGCGCAGCGGCCCCCAAAATCTCAGTCCCGACACAGATTGCCGGGGCTGCTGCGCAGCCCATCGCGACACAAGGCCGCTCCTACAGGGACCGCGCCAGCCCGGGCCAGCAACTCCAGCACCGCTGCACTCAGGCGCGGATCGGACAGCACCCGCTGGTGGCCACCCGCCTCCAGCAGCATCAAGCGGCTATCGAACCAGGCCTTGTGGATGACCTGGGCCTCATCGGCTGCCACCAACGCATCATCGGCGGCATGCACCACCAGCCCAGGCAACTCCAGCTGGTAACCCGTCACATCCAGCCGAGCAATCTGCATGCCCACATCCCGCTCCACCTGGCGGATGAATGCCGCCCGCGCCCGCGCTGGAAGCCCCAGGCGATGGGCAAAGCCACGCAGTACGCCCAACAGCCGCGCCGGAGCGGCAATGCTGACCGCTGCCTCTGTGCGCAGCCCCATCTGCAGGGCCAGCAATACACTCGCGCCGCCCATGGAATGGCCAATAACCGCGCGCAGCGGCGGCAGTTCGGCGGCAGCCTCCAGCAGCGCTCGGGCAAACAGCACCACATTCGCCTGCTCGCCGGGCGAACGCCCATGCCCCGGCCCCTCCAGCGACACCACGGTATGCCCGGCCTGGACCAAGGTTTCGATCAACGCGGCAAACTGGGTCGGGCGCCCTTCCCAGCCGTGCATCAGCAACACGGTCGGCCCCTTGCCCCAGCGCAAGGCCGACAAACCGAAGCGCAGGGTGATGCGCTCGGCGCTGGCCAGCACGGGCAACTCCCAATCCCGTGGCGGCAGGTTGCGCGGGGTCATGAAGGCACGGCGCATCTTGCCCGCGACGTGCTCGGGGGCCAGGCGGCCCAGGGTGCCATTGACACCACGAATCCAGCTCAGGGTAGTCATCGCCATGCTCCAGGGTTAAAGCACCGCCGATTTGGCGGCGCGCAGAATACGATCAGACAGCTCGCTGGTGCCCAGGGCACGGGCCAGCGCCAGCCCGCCAACCATCAGGGCAAGGTCGGCCAAAGCCTTGTCGGCGTCCTCGGGGCGGTCGACCATGGCAGCAGCCATCAACTCGATGTGCTCGGCCAGCACCTCGCGGAAGGCCTCCGGCAGGCGCTGCATCTCGCCCAGCGAGTTGGGCAGCGGGCAGGCATGCACTTCGGCATCACGGTGCTTGCGCGACAGGTAGAAGGCACTGGCCAGCGCCCGCCGCCCGGCGCCATCCAGGCTGGGGTCGATCTGCGCGAGCAAGGCGCGGCGCTCGCCCAGCAACTGGCGGAACGCTTCGAGCATCAACTCGTCCTTGCTGTCGAAATGGGCGTAGAAGCCACCGACGGTCAGGCCTGCCGCCCCCATGACCTGGCTGACGCTAGGCTCGGCCGGGCCGTGCTGGATCAGCGCACTTCGCGCCGCCTCGAGAATGCGTTCGCGGGTTCTGCTCTTCTTGTCGCTCATCAGGCCACTCGCCGATCAAAATATGATGATCGAAATATTATTCGCATAATATTTTTTGGCAAGCAGAATCTGCAGCCGCTGTCGGTCGCGAAATTTTGAATAGGGAAGAAAAACAAAAGGCCCATTCAATAATCGAATGAGCCTTAAAAGTCCCGCAAAACGCGGGTAAACGTGGCGTCCCCTAGGGGACTCGAACCCCTGTTACCGCCGTGAAAGGGCGGTGTCCTAGGCCACTAGACGAAGGGGACGTAACCTTCGTGCCGATCCGCTTGCGCGAACCGCGGCAGAAATGGTGGAGCTAAGCGGGATCGAACCGCTGACCTCCTGCATGCCATGCAGGCGCTCTCCCAGCTGAGCTATAGCCCCGAAACAAAAGACTCATCAGTAATCGACGAGCCTTTAAAGCCCTGCAAAACGCAGGAAAAGTGGCGTCCCCTAGGGGACTCGAACCCCTGTTACCGCCGTGAAAGGGCGGTGTCCTAGGCCACTAGACGAAGGGGACGTAACCTTCGTGCCGATCCGCTTGCGCGAACCGCGGCAAAAATTGGTGGAGCTAAGCGGGATCGAACCGCTGACCTCCTGCATGCCATGCAGGCGCTCTCCCAGCTGAGCTATAGCCCCGGATTTCTAGCCTCTCGGCCCAGCGACATCCTGAAACATCGCTTGTGCAAAACTGGCGTCCCCTAGGGGACTCGAACCCCTGTTACCGCCGTGAAAGGGCGGTGTCCTAGGCCACTAGACGAAGGGGACGAACCTTCTTACCTTCAAGACCCGGTTGCTTGACCCGGTCTTGCCCGACAGCCTTGGCTGCCAGACGGAATTTGGTGGAGCTAAGCGGGATCGAACCGCTGACCTCCTGCATGCCATGCAGGCGCTCTCCCAGCTGAGCTATAGCCCCACAATGTCGCTTTGAACCGAAGCGCTGGCTGGGTGCCTGGCGTTTCGTTTTCGTTCATCGCTGTGGACGGGGCGCATATTAAGATCGGATTGCAGGGCTGTCAAACGAATTTTTCAAAATATTCAAAAAATTTTTCACAGATAACAATCACTTACCGCCCTGCCCTTGCCAAAACTGAACAGTGAGCCCTGTGGGAGCGGGTTTACCCGCGAATGCGACGGAAAACGCACCATCGTATTCGCGGGTAAACCCGCTCCCACAGGTTCGGCTTATAGCCTCGGGACCACTGTCAGGCGATGGAGGCCAGCAGCTTTTCCCACTCTTTGTTTTCTTTCTTCGACACACCACCCAGCAGGTCCAGCGCCTGGCGCAGACGGTAGCGGGTCAGGTCCGGGCCAAGGATTTCCATGGCATCCAGTACCGAAACCGAGCTGGCCTGGCCGGTAATGGCGGCAAACATCAGCGGCATGGCGTCACGCAGCTTCAGCTCCAACGCCTCTACCACCGCCTGGATGCAACCGGTGATGCGCTCCTTTTCCCACTGACGCAGGCTTTCGAGCTTCCACAGGATCAGCTGGATCACCTGGCGTACCTGGTCGGCCGACAGTTTCTTGCTTTCGAACAGCTTGGCGTCCAGCTTCAGCGCGCCTTCGAAGAAGAACCCACCCAGCGGGGCAACCTGGCTGAAGGTTTCCACCCGACCCTGCACGTGCGGGGCGATCTTCATCATGTAGTCGCTGTTGAACGCCCACTTCTGCAGGCGCGCGACGAACTCCTCGACCGGCAGTTCGCGCAGCCACTGGCCGTTCAGCCAGGACAGCTTCTCGATGTCGAAGATCGGGCCGCCCAGCGAGATACGCGACAGGTCGAAGTGCTCGACCATCTCGGCCAGCGAGAACTTCTCGCGCTCGTCCGGCATCGACCAGCCCATGCGGCCCAGGTAGTTGAGCATCGCCTCGGGCATGAAGCCCATGCGCTCGTAGAAAGTCACCGAGGTCGGGTTCTTGCGCTTGGACAGCTTGGACTTGTCCGGGTTACGCAGCAGCGGCATGTAGCACAGCTTGGGCTGTTCCCAGCCGAAGTATTCGTACAGCTTGATCAGCTTGGGTGCCGATGGCAGCCACTCTTCGCCGCGCAGCACGTGGGTAATGCCCATCAGATGGTCGTCGACCACGTTGGCCAGGAAGTACGTCGGCAGGCCGTCGTTCTTCATCAGCACCTGCATGTCCATGCGGTCCCACGGGATCTCGACATCGCCACGCAGCATGTCCGGTACCACGCACACGCCTTCGCTCGGCACTTTCATGCGGATCACGTGCGGCTCGCCAGCGTCCAGGCGGCGCTGCACTTCCTCGGCGCTCAGCAGCAGCGCGCGGCCGTCGTAGCGCGGGGTTTCGCCACGGGCTTGCTGCTCGGCGCGCATCTGCTCCAGCTCTTCGGCGGTGCAGAAGCAGTAGAAGGCATGGCCGGCGTCAACCAGCTCCTTGGCGTACCTGGCGTAGATCTCGCCACGCTCGCTCTGCCGGTACGGGCCGTGCGGGCCGCCGACGTCCGGGCCTTCGTTCCATTCGATGCCGAGCCAGCGCAGGGCATCGAAGATCTGCTGTTCCGACTCGCGCGTGGAGCGCAGTTGGTCGGTGTCTTCGATGCGCAGGATGAACTCACCGCCGTGCTGCTTGGCAAAGCAGTAGTTGAACAGGGCGATGTAGGCGGTGCCGACATGGGGGTCGCCGGTAGGCGATGGCGCGATACGCGTGCGTACGGTGGTCATGGAGAGTCTCGAACGAAAGATGAAACAAAGGCGGGATGTTAGCAGGAGGCAGGCACCGGGCTCCAGCAATGGCGCGAACGTCACTTGTCGACCGGCCATGTGCCGCTGTTAAATTTATTTACATTTCTGGAACGATAGTCCTCATGCCTGCCCAACTCAAACGCCGCCTGCTGGTCTTCTTCACCGTGGTGGCCGTCATCGCCCTCGCCTTCCTGGGCCACTGGTACTTCAAGGGCCGCTTCTACGAAAGTACCGACAACGCCTACGTACAGGGCGAGATCACGCGCATTTCCAGCCAGTTGGGCGCACGCATCGACGAGGTGCGGGTCGAGGACAACCAGCACGTCAGGAAAGGCGACCTGCTGGTGCGCCTGGAGGCCGCCGACTTCGAACTGGCCGTGCAACGCGCCCGCGCCGCCCTGGCCACCCGCGAAGCCGAACAGGTGCAGGCGCAAAGCCGCCTGACCCAGCAAGCCAGCCTGATCGCCGCCGGCCAGGCCCAGGTGGCGGCCAACCAGGCCACCTCCGACCGCTCGCGCCTGGACCTGAGCCGTGCCGAGAAGCTGCGCAAGCCAGGTTTCGTATCGGAAGAGCGGGTCACCACCCTGTCCGCAGACAGCCATGTCGCCGGCTCGCAGGTCGACAAGGCCCGTGCCGACCTGCAAAGCCAGCGCCAGCAGGTCAATGCGCTGGCCGCCGAGCTCAAGCGCCTCGACGCGCAGATCGCCAACGCCCGCGCCGACCTGGCCCAGGCCGAACTGAACCTGACCCGCTGCGAAATCCGCGCACCGATCAGCGGCAGCATCGGCCAGCGCAACGCGCGCGATGGCCAGGTGGTACAGGCCGGTGCCTACCTGCTGTCGATCGTGCCGGACGAAGACATCTGGGTGCAGGCCAACTTCAAGGAAACCCAGATCGGCCGCATGCAGCCCGGCCAGCGTGCCGAACTGCTGTTCGACAGCTACCCCGACACACCGATCGAAGGCCGGGTCGACAGCCTGTTCGCCGCCTCCGGCGCGCAGTTCAGCCTGCTGCCGCCCGACAACGCCACCGGCAACTTCACCAAGGTGGTGCAGCGCATCCCGGTCAAGCTGACCTTCCGCGCCGACAACCCACTGCACGGGCGCATCCGCCCTGGCATGTCGGTGACCGCCACCGTCGACCTGCGCAGCGAAGACGAAGGCCACAATGGCCGGTGACCAGCTGCTCAGGCCCACCGCCGAGCCGACCCGGCGCGACTGGATCGCGGTAATGAGCGTGATGCTCGGCGCCTTCATGGCGGTGCTGGACATCCAGATCACCAACTCGTCGCTCAAGGACATCCAGGGCGCGCTGTCGGCGACGCTGGAGGAAGGCTCGTGGATTTCCACCTCTTACCTGGTCGCGGAGATCATCATGATCCCGCTCACCGCCTGGCTGGTGCAGCTGCTGTCGGCGCGGCGCCTGGCGGTGTGGGTATCCGGCGGTTTCCTGTTGTCGTCGCTGTTGTGCTCGATGGCCTGGAACCTCGAGAGCATGATCCTGTTCCGCGCCCTGCAGGGTTTTACCGGCGGTGCGCTGATCCCGCTGGCCTTCACCCTGACGCTGATCAAGCTGCCCGAACACCACCGCGCCAAGGGCATGGCCATGTTCGCCATGACCGCCACCTTCGCCCCCTCCATCGGCCCTACCCTGGGCGGCTGGCTGACCGAGAACTGGGGTTGGGAATACATTTTCTACATCAATATCCCGCCGGGCCTGGTGATGATCGCCGGCCTGCTGTACGGGCTGGAAAAGAAGGACGCGCACTGGGAACTGCTGAAAAGCACCGATTACGCCGGAATCGTCACCCTGGGCCTGGGGCTTGGCTGCCTGCAGGTGTTCCTGGAGGAAGGCCACCGCAAGGACTGGCTGGAGTCGCAGCTGATCGTCGGCCTGGGCAGCATCGCCCTGGTCAGCCTGATCACCTTCGTGATTCTGCAGTTTTCCAAGCCACACCCGCTGATCAACCTGCGCATCCTCGGCAACCGCAACTTTGGCCTGTCGAGCATCGCCAGCCTGGGCATGGGGGTGGGCTTGTACGGGTCGATCTACCTGCTGCCGCTGTACCTGGCACAGGTGCAGGGCTACAACGCCTTGCAGATCGGCGAGGTGATCATGTGGATGGGTATCCCGCAGCTGTTCCTGATCCCGTTGGTGCCGCAACTGATGAAAGTGGTGTCGCCCAAGGTGTTGTGTGCCCTGGGGTTCTGCCTGTTCGGCGCCGCCAGTTTCGGCTCGGGGGTGCTCAACCCGGACTTTGCAGGGCCGCAGTTCAACCATATCCAGATCATCCGTGCCATCGGCCAGCCAATGATCATGGTGACCATCTCGCTGATCGCCACGGCGTATATACAGCCGCAGGATGCGGGTTCGGCGTCGAGCCTGTTCAATATCCTGCGTAACCTGGGCGGTGCGATCGGCATTGCGCTGCTGGCCACCCTGCTGGATGCACGGACGAAGGTGTATTTCGATTACCTGAGGGAGGCGGTGGTGCCGAGCAACCCGCAGGTGGCGGAGCGGTTGGCGCAACTGGCGGAGCGGCTGGGCAATGACAATGCGGCGCTGGGCAAGTTGAGCGAGATCACTCACCAGCAGGCGTTGATCATGGCCTACAACGATGCGTTCCACTTTGTGGGGATCGGGTTGGCGGTGAGCATGGTGGCGGTGTTGTTGACGCGGAAGTTGCCAGAGGGGCTGAAGGCTGGGGAGGCCCACTAAATGGGTTGTCGCCTGAGCCCGCCTCTTCGCGGGTAAACCCGCTCCCACAGGTACTGCGCAGAGCTCAAGGATTACAACGATCCTGTGGGAGCGGGTTTACCCGCGAAGAGGCCAGTGCAGGCAGTAAAAAAATCAGCTGGTAATCAACCGCTCGCGCAGCTGGGCAATCTCGTCGCGCAATTGCGCCGCGGCCTCGAACTCCAGATCGCGGGCGAACTGCATCATCTTCTCTTCCAGCTGCTTGATGCGCTTGGTGATCTCGCCCGGCGTGCGCAGCTCGGCCTCGTAACGGGCGCTCTCCTCCGCTGCCTTGGCCATGCCCTTGCGCTTCTTGCTGCGCGCGCCGGGCACGGTGGCGCCTTCCATGATATCGGTGATGTCCTTGACCACGCCTTTGGGCACGATGCCATTGGCCTGGTTGAAGGCGATCTGCTTCTCGCGACGACGCTCGGTCTCGTCGATGGCGCGCTGCATGGAACCGGTGATGTTGTCGGCATACAGGATGGCCCGGCCATTGAGGTTACGCGCAGCACGGCCGATGGTCTGGATCAGTGAGCGCTCGGAGCGCAGGAAACCTTCCTTGTCGGCATCGAGGATCGCCACCAGCGACACCTCGGGCATGTCCAGGCCCTCACGCAGCAGGTTGATGCCCACCAGCACGTCGAAGGTACCCAGGCGCAGGTCGCGGATGATCTCCACCCGCTCGACGGTGTCGATGTCCGAGTGCAGGTAACGCACCCGCACGTCGTGGTCGGCCAGGTAGTCGGTGAGGTCTTCGGCCATGCGCTTGGTCAGCGTGGTGGCCAGCACCCGCTCGCCCTGTGCCACGCGCTTGCGGATTTCCGACAGCAGGTCATCCACCTGGGTAAGCGCCGGGCGTACTTCCACCTGTGGGTCGACCAGGCCGGTGGGGCGCACCACCTGCTCCACCACACGCCCGGCGTGCTCGCCCTCGTAGGGGCCCGGGGTGGCGGACACGAAGATGGTCTGCGGGCTGACATCTTCCCACTCGTCAAAACGCATCGGCCGGTTGTCCAGCGCCGAAGGCAGGCGGAAGCCATATTCGACGAGGGTTTCCTTGCGCGAGCGGTCGCCCTTGTACATGGCGCCGACTTGCGGAACGCTGACGTGGGATTCGTCGATCACCAGCAGCGCATCGGGCGGCAGGTAGTCGTACAGGGTGGGCGGCGGCGCCCCGGCCGGGCGCCCGGACAGGTAGCGCGAGTAGTTCTCGATGCCGTTGCAGTAGCCCAGCTCCAGGATCATCTCCAGATCGAAGCGGGTGCGTTGCTCCAGGCGCTGGGCCTCGACCAGCTTGTTGGCCTTCTGCAGGTACTCCAGGCGGTCCTTGAGCTCTTCCTTGATGCCTTCCACCGCCTCCAGCAGGGTTTCCCGCGGGGTGACGTAGTGGCTCTTGGGGTAGAAGGTGAAACGCGGCAGCTTGCGGAAGACCTCGCCAGTCAGCGGGTCGAAGGCGGCGATGTTCTCCACCTCGTCATCGAACAGTTCGATGCGGATGGCCTCGAGGTCCGATTCGGCCGGGAAGATGTCGATCACATCGCCGCGCACGCGGAAGGTGGCGCGGGCAAAGTCCATCTCGTTGCGGGTGTATTGCAGGTCGGCCAGGCGGCGCAGCAGCGCGCGCTGGTCGAGCTTGTCGCCGCGGTCCACGTGCAGGACCATTTTCAGGTAGGTCTCGGGGCTGCCCAGGCCGTAGATGCACGACACGGTGGTGACGATGATCGCGTCACGCCGCTCCAGCAATGCCTTGGTCGCCGACAGGCGCATCTGCTCGATGTGGTCGTTGATCGAAGCGTCCTTCTCGATGAAGGTGTCGGACGACGGTACGTAGGCTTCAGGCTGGTAGTAGTCGTAGTAGGAAACGAAGTACTCCACCGCATTGTTGGGGAAGAACGCCTTGAATTCGCCATACAGCTGCGCGGCCAGGGTCTTGTTCGGCGCCAGCACCAGGGTCGGGCGCTGCACCTGCTGAATGACGTTGGCGATGCTGAAGGTCTTGCCCGAGCCGGTCACCCCGAGCAGCGTCTGGTGCGACAGCCCCGCCTCGATGCCTTCGACCATCTGGCGAATGGCCTCGGGCTGATCGCCGGCAGGCTGGAAACGGGTGACGAGCTGGAACTCGGACATGACGGACCTCGCGGTGTTGCAGCAACTGTAAATTTAGCCAGTAGTCTATACCCAAATGCGCCCGCCGGGGGGCGCTTTCAAGGCACAGCTGTGAGCGCTTGTTACGGTGGACCCGGCAATTAGACCAATGGTCGAAAAATATTTGCGCAAATGACCGGAAAAGCGGTGCCGGACTGTCGCGGTGACCGGTCGGTATCACTATACTGACTCCCCGTTTGTGCACCGCTTCAGTGCATTCGGGCTGGAGCGTGTACGTCCTATCACACTCCAATCAGAGCCAAGGTAACAATGAGCCTGTTTTCCGCTGTCGAGCTGGCACCCCGCGACCCTATTCTGGGCCTCAACGAAGCATTCAACGCCGACCCACGTACCGACAAGGTCAACCTGGGCGTGGGCGTGTACTGCAATGAGGAAGGCCGCATTCCGCTGCTGCGCGCCGTGATCGAAGCCGAGACCCAGCGTGCCGCCCAGCACGCCTCGCGCGGCTACCTGCCGATCGACGGCATCGCCACCTACGACCAGGCTGTACAAAAGCTGCTGTTCGGTGCCGAGTCGCCACTGCTGGCCGCCGGCCGCGTGGTTACCGTGCAGGCCGTCGGCGGTACCGGCGCGCTGAAGATTGGTGCCGACTTCCTCAAGCGTGTGTCGCCTGACGCCGTGGTTGCCATCAGCGACCCGAGCTGGGAAAACCACCGCGCGCTGTTCGAATCGGCCGGCTTCCCGGTGCAGAACTACCGCTACTACGACGCGCCGACCAACGACGTCAACCGCGCCGGCATGCTCGAAGACCTGAACAACCTGCCGTCCGGCTCGATCGTGGTGCTGCACGCCTGCTGCCACAACCCGACTGGCGTCGACCTGAGCCTGGACGACTGGAAAAACGTCCTGGAAGTGGTCAAGGCCAAGGGCCACGTGCCGTTCCTCGACATGGCCTACCAAGGCTTCGGTGACGGCATCGCCGAAGACGCCTTCGCCGTGCGCCTGTTCGCCGAGTCGGGCCTGGAGTTCTTCGTGTCCAGCTCGTTCTCCAAGTCGTTCTCGCTGTACGGCGAGCGCGTCGGTGCGCTGTCGATCGTCACCGCCTCCAAGGACGAGAGCACCCGCGTGCTGTCGCAGGTCAAGCGCGTGATCCGCACCACCTACTCCAACCCGCCGACCCACGGTGCAACCATCGTTGCCACCGTGCTGAACAGCGCCGAACTGCGCCAGATGTGGGAAACCGAGCTGGCCGAAATGCGCGAGCGCATCCACGGCATGCGCAAGCAGATGGTTTCGCTGCTGGCCGAATATGGCGCCAACCGCGACTTCAGCTTCGTTGGCCGCCAGGTTGGCATGTTCTCGTACTCGGGCCTGACCGTCGAACAGGTCGCCCGCCTGAAGAACGAGTTCGGCATCTATGCGCTGGACACCGGCCGCATCGCCGTGGCCGCGCTGAACCAGAGCAACATCCACGTGGTGACCAAAGCTATCGTGCAGGTGCTGTAACTCATTGTTTTGCCTAGGGGTGGCTTGACTTCCCCTAGGCAATCAGTAAGATACGCACAGATTCCGCGATAGCTCAGTCGGTAGAGCAAATGACTGTTAATCATTGGGTCCCTGGTTCGAGTCCAGGTCGCGGAGCCAAACATTGAAAACCTCCAGATGCGCAAGCACTGGAGGTTTTTTGTTGCACTTATCCCCTCATGCCAGCGTACGGCTGCTGTATCGTCCGAGATCCCTCGACGAGCACAGGCAAGCATGAAAGCCAACTACTTCACTCAGAACGCTCAGCAAGCGGTAGCAATCGCCGCCAACCAGGCCCTCTTGGCAAGCCGACAAGCAACGTTCGCCGTGGGTGGCTGCATCATCGAAAATGCTACTGGCAAGGTACTGGTCGCCCTGCACAACCGCGTGCTGGAGCCCTCTGCCAGCCAGGCGCAACCCGCATTCAGGCTTCACGACCCAACGGGGCATGGTGAGCGCCGGCTGGTCGACTGGTATTTCGACAACCAGCAGCGCCTTGCCCTACCCCCCGCGCATGAACTGACCGTCATCACCACGCTCGACCCCTGCGCCATGTGCGCAGGTGCCTTGCTGACTGCCGGCTTCAATGTTGCGGTAAGTGCGCTCGACACCTTTGCCGGCATCAATCATGACGGCCGCTTCGAATTCCCCAGCCTGCCGGCCGCACTTCGTCTGCGCGTGCAAGCCACATGGGGCTACTATGCTGTCGGCAGCCCTTTTGATCGCGACTATGTCGGGCCGGCGCAAGGGCCGATCTACGCTGGCGAACGTATCGATGCCGCAACGATGTGCCTTACCCGTTCGTTGTTCGAAGCCAGCGTGAACCATGTGCACGACGAAAGCAGCAACGCCGGCCTGCCGCCATCTGCCCTGAAAGACCCTATCGCCCTACCCAGCCGGAGCTTGGTACGCCAGGCCCTGGCGGGCTTGAGCCCATGGAGCCTGCGCATCAAAAGTGCAGACCCTCGCCTGCCCGGCATCGAACTGGCCGAGCCATTGGTCGACACAGCGCTCGCGGCAGATACGTGCAACGCCGTAGCCTTGCTGGACCCATTCGGCAATCTGCTGGCCTGCCTGGGCGGTGACGAAACGCGCTCCCCCATTCGCACTGCGTTCATGGAGACCACTCGCAGCTACGCCGCATTGCGCTGGAACCTGATGAACCATGACGACCCACAGGTCCGCGACGAAGCACACCAGCATCTCACCCACCCCCGTTACTGCACATTCGTCCTGCTCCGTTTTCCGGACCCGGCCGGCAGCGAGGCGGTCATGACCCTTGGCGCCTATGGCTCCACCCTGGAACGGTACACCGCGCCGTCCTTCCCCTCCAGCCTGCAATATGTATTGCTGCCAACAGGCTGCACTGCCAAGGACGTTGCTCGACTGGCGCAAAATCTGCCGCCGTTCTACACCAGCAACGCGCAGGTCGCGCCTTGCCAGGTACTGGACCCGAACCTGATGCAGGAAGTGACAACCCGGCTGGGGCAGGCTCAGCGCTCCGAGCCTGCTGCCGGATAGGGCAATGTGACCGCACTGCCTTCATCCACCAGGCTCCAGACCAGCAACTTGGCTGACTGCTTCTGACTGGCGTTGCGTGACACGCTGTGCACGGTACCCGGGGCTTCGTACCAGTATTCACCGGCCTTGTAGGTTTTCTCCGGCTCGTTATCGAGCTTCGATACCACTGCCCCTTCCAGCACGTAGGCCATCACTGCGCCCGGGTGCTGATGCGCGGGTGATGCCTGGCCGGGGGCGTAGCTGACGGTGAGCATCACGGCGCTCTTGCCAGGGGCGTTCGAGGGTTGTTGCTGCTGCAGGACCTTGACCTGGTCGGCAGCGTCGCCGTGCGCCCAGGCAGGGGTTTGAGCGGCGAACAGGGCGAAAAGGATGATGCTAAAGGGTTTCATGGGGGGCTTCTCCTGGATGGCAATTGCCTGCAGGTTAGGCCTGTGGGGCAGAGAGACAAATGACCAATTCGGGGAAAAACCAAGAGGCCGATTATTGCCTGTGCCGACCTCTTCGCGGGCTTGCCCACTCCCACACCCTTGAAGCCTGTAGAGAACCCTGTGGGAGCGGGCGAGCCCGCGAAAAGGCCAGTGCAGGCACCAGATATCTCAGCTGCTACGCCCAATCGGATAAAACTCACCGTGGCTCCAGACCCCAAGCCACTCTTCCCCGTCGATCTCACGCGGCACCGCCAGCTCTACTAACTGGTAGAACACATTGCGATGAATCAGCGCCTCGAGATTGCTGCGCATCAGCACATACGGCGATGGCTCCTGCGTGACGGGGTCGATCACCACGCGCAGCGGGTTGGCCGGCCCGGCTTCGACCTGGTCCTCGACATTGCTGGTGAAGCGCAGCACCTGCAGCTCACCCTCACCTTCCACGTCCAGCGCCACGGCCACGAACGGCGCATCGTCGACGCGGATGCCCACCTTCTCTACCGGGGTAATCAGGAAGTAGTCATCGCCATCGCGGCGGATGATGGTGGAAAACAGCCGTACCATCGGCTTGCGACCGATCGGCGTACCCAGGTAGTACCAGGTGCCATCACGGGCGATGCGCATGTCGATGTCACCGCAGAAATCCGGGTTCCACAGATGCACCGGCGGCAGGCCCTTGGCCTTGGGAATCTGCGCCAGAAGATCATTGGCCTTGCCGGAATCGCTCATCACGCTTGCCTCATTCACTCACACCCAGAAGGCTACGAGCGTACTCGCGCATCGGCGCGCCAAGCAAATCCTCCGGGGTTTTATCGTGGAACGTCAACAAACCGCCACGGCTCTTGATACGCGCAGTGTCGATCAGGTAACGGGTGCTGGTTTCGATGAGCATCATCTGCACCACGCCGGTGTCCCAGCCCAGGCGGTCGACCGCTTGTTCGTCATACCACTCGTCGCCATTGCCGATACGGTCGTCGGTGCGCGCGAAGCGGGTGTACAGCACGTAGTCGGCACCCACCGAACGGGCCTGGGCGATGGCCTCTTCCAGGCCCAGTGGCCCTTGGGCGCGGCGTACCAGCGGGAAATACTCGACGAAGCTCTTGTAGGCCTGCTCGGCCACCGCGTTCTGCCGCGGCACCGGCCCCTTGCCCGGTGGCACGAACGCGCCCTGGCCGATGAAGATGAACGAATCGGGCTGCAGGCGGATCGACAGGGTGCGCCGGGTATCGCTGTGGTCCAGCAGACCGGCATCGCTCATGTGGTAACGGACGCCCTCGCCCATATCGCTGACATTCATGCAACCGCCCAGCGCCATCAGCGCCAGCAGCAAAACCAGGCTACGCATCTTTCCTCCAGTGGCCGGCGACGAAAAACCGGCGAATAGCCGGCGGATGCAGCTTTTGCGCCAGCTTCAGCCACCGATCACCTTCATCACCATCACATCGCCGGAAAACGCCAGGTCCTGCTTGTCTGCCAAGGCCTTGACCAGCAAGCGCTGCAGGGCTGGCAGCGCCTGATGCCGCGGCTTTTCCAGCAGATCGCCGACGAAATGGCGATTGCCCGACGACAGGCAGCCGTGCAGCCAGCCCGTGGAGGACAGGCGCAGCCGCGAACAGGTGCGGCAGAACGGTACGCTTTCGTTGGCGATCACGCCAAAGTGGCCTTTGCCGGGTACCTGATAACGCAAGGCGGTGGCATCCAGCGGCGCGTCGACCTGAACGTAGGCATGCTTGCCAGCGATCAGTGCGAGCAGTTGATCGAGGCCGACGAACTGCTGCAGGAAGGCATTGTGGTCACGGGCCAGATGGCCCATGCGCATGAGCTCGATGAAGCGCAGTTCGAAGCCACGCTCAAGGCAGTAATCCAGCAGCGGCAGCACCTGATCGAGGTTGTGCCCGCGCATCGGCACCATGTTCACCTTGATCTGCATGCCCATGGCGCTGGCCTGCTGCATACCCGCCAGCACGCTGGCCAGGTCGCCGCCCCGGGCGATACGGCGGAAGGCATGTGGGTCGAGGGTGTCGAGGGAAACGTTCAATCGGCGGATACCTGCCGCCTGCAACTGGGGCAACTTGCGCGTCAGCAGCTGGCCATTGGTAGTCAGCGAGATATCGTCAAGGTCGAGCTTGGCCACGGCGGCCAGAAAGGCATCCAGACGCGGACTGACCAATGGCTCACCGCCGGTGATGCGCAAGCGTTCGATGCCGGCGGCTTCGATCAGGTAGGCCACGCCACGGGCCAGGGCATCCGCCGGTAGTTCGTCCTGTGCTGCGACCAGGCGCTTGCCGTCTGGCACGCAGTAGGTGCAGGCATAATTACAGGCAGCCGTCAGGCTGACGCGCAGGTTGCGAAAACGCCTGCCTTGACGATCGACGATCATGAATGACTCCGGCATGGATGATGGGGGCTGGCAAAACCTGACTTATAAATCAGGTTTTTGCAAGCCCTATCCTTTTTGCCGCTGTCGGTGTCGCCGTGCTGTTGTGGAAGCAGGCATGTCAGTCATGGGGCTGCTGCGCAGCCCATCGCAGGCAAGCCAGCTCCCACAGGATCGCGCAAAACTCGAGATCTGCGCTGTACATGTGGGAGTTGGCTTGCCTGCGATGGCCGCAAAGCGGCCCCAATAACGCTGACTGGCAGGCTTCAGGGAAAGCCTGCACTATCTCAGTTAGAAGGTTCGGGATCGCGCTTGCGCTTGTTGCCCATGCGCACGCCAATGTCCATCAAGAACTGGAAGAAGCCTTCCTGGTCCTCCAGCACATTGCTCCAGAACGGCGAGTGGTACAGCGCCACGGCGCCGTGCACCAGCGCCCAGGCGGCGCAATAATGGAAATACGGCGGCACGTCTTCGAGCTTGCCTTCGCTGATACGGCCCTTGATCAGCTGGGTCAGGCGGTCGAAGTTGGAGGCACGGATGCTGTGCAGCTGTTCGACCATTTCCGGTACCTGGTTGCCCTTGACCACCTTTTCTTCCAGGCGGTCGAACAGCCGGTAACGCTGCGGATCGCGCATGCGGAACTCGAAGTAGGCTCGCGACAGGGCTTCCTTGTCGCGATCGACGTCGGCCGAATGCAACAGCGCGTTCAGGTCGCGCTCGTAGTCGAGCATCAGGCGCAGGTAGATCTCCGCCTTGGACTTGAAGTGCTTGTAGATCGTGCCTTTGCCGATGCCCACGGCGTCAGCGATCATCTCGACAGTGACGCTGTCTTCACCCTGTTCGAGAAACAGTTTGAGCGCGGTGTCGAGGATTTCCTGTTCGCGACGGCGAAACTCACGGACCTTACGAGGTTCTTTCTGCATAGGAAGGACTGGATGACAATCGAAGCGGTTTATTATGCCTAACTTGCGGGAAATTGCACGGATCATCCTAGCATGTCTGTGTTTCATGATGCTTACGGCCATGCGCTGCGGGAGGAATGAAACGTTGGCGTATTCCAAATCTGTTTAAAAAACGATCAATATGCACTGGCACTGCGCCAAAGCTGACCAATACTTGAAGTGTTGGCGCGGCGCATCCCCCCCAAGTGGCGCGCCGATAAAGGTGCTCAGGGACCGCGTACCTTTGTTTTACTCCTAATGGTCTTAACCCGGATTCCCCCCCCAGAACCCGGGTTTTTTTTGCTTACGTGACGGGCCGCCCACGCGAGGCTCGTGCTGAGCTTTTGATCTTGCTCTGGCTTTTGATCTTGCTCTGGCTTTTGATCTTGCTTTTGATCTTGATCTTCGCGACTTCAGGAGGCCGAACGCAGGTCTTGCGGAGGGAGGTAACGGGCATGGATGCCCGTCAAGCGCTGAGGCCCCATGGATGGGGCCTGCAGCGCGTACTCCCGGGAGCAAGGCCGGAGTGAGGGAACCCCGGAGCGCAGCGCAGGGGCCGGATGATGGGAGCGCAGCGTTTTTTGGTTACTTTTTGCCGCGTTTGGCAAAAAGTGACTCGCCGTAAGGGCGAAAAGGTGAGTCAGCGTCGCCATCGCAAACGGACTGTTCGCCATATCAAAACCGTCGCTTAAGCTTTTTGCTTTTTGCTTTTTGCTTTTTGGATGCGGGCATTCACATCGAGTAGGCATTCATTCGCAATGGTGGCGCAAAGTCACCTTTCCGCCCTTACGGCGGGTCCCTTTTTGTCGTGGCAAAAAGGAACCAAAAACCGTCGGCTCCCATCATCCGGCCCCTGCGCTGCGCTCCGGGGTCCCCTCGCTACGGGCCTGCTCCCGGGAGGACGCGCTGCAGGCCCCATCCATGGGGCCTCAGCGCTTGACGGGCATCCATGTCCGTCACCTCCCTCCGCAATCCCTTCGCTCGGCCTCCTGAAGTCGCAATCGGCGGCGCCTGAACTATCGCGCGCTTAAAAGCAAAAGCTGAAGCAAGAGCAAGAGCAAGAGCAAGAGCGCTCAGGCTTTGTATTATGAAGAGTTGCTGTCAGGCCACCCGCGCCAACGGGAACAAGCGCTTGAAGTTGGCAGTGGTCTGTTCTGCCAACTGCTCATAACTGGCCCCGCGCAACGAAGCCACGTACTCCGCCACCTCACGCACGTACTGCGGCAAATTCGGCTTGCCCCGATGCGGGATCGGCGCCAGGTACGGCGAATCCGTCTCCACCAGCAAACGATCGACCGGCACCTGCCGCGCCACTTCACGCAGGGCATCGGCATTGCGGAAGGTAACGATGCCAGACAACGAAATGTAATACCCCAGGTCCAGCGCCGCCTTGGCCATGTCCCAGTCTTCGGTGAAGCAGTGCAGCACGCCAGCCTGCTGCAGGTTGGCCTCGCGCAGCAGCGCCAGGGTATCGGCACGCGCCGCACGGGTATGCACGATCACCGGCTTGCCGGTCTGCCGCGAAGCCTCCAGGTGCAGGCGGAACGAGGCTTGCTGCAACTCGGCTGCTTCCGGCTCGTAGTGGTAATCCAGCCCGGTTTCACCAATCGCCACCACATGCGGGTGAGCCAGCTCGCGCAGCAGCCATTCCAGCGCCGGCGTTTCGCCCGGCGCCAGGTCCAGCGGGTGCACGCCCACCGAGCAATCGACATCGGCGTAGCGCTCGCTCAGCGCCTTCACCGCACCAGCATTCTCGGCACTGACGCCAATACACAGGAAATGCCCGACCCCGCGCTCACGCGCCGCCTGCAGGGCAGCATCGAGGGAGCCCTGGTGGGCGCTCAGGTCTAGACGGTCGAGATGGCAATGGGAATCTACGAGCATGGGATAACGGCACACATGAAAAAATGAAAATCAGCGGGCGCCCGGCAACTGCAGCCAGTGGGCCAGCAGCGATTCAAGCAGCAGGGCGCGGTTGAGGTTGGCCTTGCCCAGCACCTTCTGGCGCTGTTCCAGGATCCACGCCTGCACCTCCAGCACCTTGGCCTGGCGGCTCTTCTGCGCCAGGTACTGCACCACCTTGCGCATATCGGCCAAGCCTAGCCCCTCCTCGTCCAGGGTCAATTGGTAGCGCAGGATCAAGTGCGCCCAATCGCAGAACCAGTCGAACAGCAGCAACAGCGGTACACCGTTCCAGGCATCGGCCAGCTGACTGGGCGATTGCTGCTGCTTGAGCAGCTTCTTCACCCCGTCGGTGACCAGCGCGCGCTGCTCGCGCACGCCTTGCGCCTGCAGGCTGACCGCCATCAGCGGCGAACCGGCAGCCAGGGTCAGCAACTCGTCGCGCTCGGCCTCGTCACTGTCAGGCAGCGCGCCGGCCAGCCAGGCCTGGCTCTGGGCCAGGCTGGGCTGCGGGCAGGCGACCTGCTGGCACCGGCTCTTGATGGTCGGCAACAGGCGGCTGGGCTGGTGGGTTACCAGCAGCAACACGGTATCGCCGGAGGGTTCTTCGAGGCTTTTGAGCAGGGCGTTGGAGGCGTTGACGTTCATCGCTTCCACCGGCTCGATCAGTACCACCTTGCGCCCACCCAACTGCGCGGTCTGCACCACGAAGGCCACCAACTCGCGCACCTGGTCGACCTTGATCGGCTTATCGGCCTCTTCGGGCTCGAGGACGAAGTTGTCCGGGTGGCTACCAGCCTTGAGCAGCAAGCATGACTTGCACCCGCCACAGGCCTCCAGTCCCTGGGGCTGCTGGCACAGCAGGCGGGCCATCAGGCGCTCGGCCAGGGCCCGCTTGCCGATGCCCTGCGGCCCATGCAGCAGGTAGGCGTGAGCGTGCTGGCTGCGGCCGGCCAGTTGCTGCCAGAGGGCCTGCTGCCAGGGATAGGCCTCAGCCACGGCAACGCTCCAGGATGCCTGGCAGCAGTGAATCAATGGCGCGCTGCACGGCCTCCAGAGGCTGGGCGGCATCGAGCAGGCTATAGCGCTGTGGTTCGCGGTTGGCGCGCTGCAGGTAGGCCTGACGCACCGCTTCGAAGAACGCCTGGCCTTCCTGCTCGAAACGGTCCAGGCGGCCACGGGCGGCGGCGCGGGCCAGGCCCACTTCGACCGGCAGGTCGAAGACCAGGGTCAGGTCCGGGCGCAGGTCGCCCTGGACGAACTGCTCCAGGGTGGCGATCCGCTCGACCGACAAACCGCGCCCGCCGCCCTGGTAGGCGTAAGTGGCATCGGTAAACCTGTCACACAAGACAACCGCCCCGCGGGCCAGCGCCGGCCGGATCACCTGCGCCAGGTGCTGGGCACGCGCAGCGAATACCAGCAACAGTTCTGTGTCGGCCGCCATGCTTTCATCGCTGGGCGCCAGCAGCAGCTCGCGCACCTTTTCGGCCAGCGGCGTGCCGCCGGGCTCACGGGTCAGCACCACGTCCAGGCCCTGCTCGCAAAGGCGCGCAGCCAGGTAGTCGCGGTTGGTGCTCTTGCCCGCGCCTTCGGGGCCTTCCAAAGTAATAAACAAGCCGCTCACAGGCAGTCCTTAATGTTGTTCGTCAGGCATCGGCCGTTCGGCCGCTTGCGCGCCGCCGGCAGGGGCGTCCTGCACAGGCGGCTGGTCGGGCGCTGGCTGCGCGGTAGACTCGTCGGCAGGCGCCTGGGGCTGTTCGGCCTCGTCGGTACTTGGTTGTGGTTGGGGTTGTGGTTGCGGCTGCGGCTGCGGCTGCGGCTCTGGCTGCGATTGCGGCGCGGGGCTGGAGCGGTAGTCCGCACGGCGCTTGAGCTGGAACTCGCGCACCGCCGAGTTGTGGTCGTCGAGGTCGTCGGAAAACACGTGGCTGCCATCGCCACGGGCGACGAAGTACAGGCTGGTGCCATCGGACGGGTTGAGCGCCGCGTGAATCGCTTCGCGACCGACCATGGCGATCGGGGTCGGCGGCAGGCCGGTGATGGTGTAGGTGTTGTAAGGCGTCGGCTCGCGCAGGTCGGCGCGGGTGATCTTGCCGTTGTAGCGCTCACCCATGCCGTAGATCACGGTAGGGTCGGTCTGCAGCATCATGCCCAGGCGCAGGCGCCGCACGAAAACGCCGGCGATCTGCCCGCGCTCCTGGGGAATGCCGGTCTCCTTCTCTACCAGCGAGGCCATGATCAGCGCCTGGTACGGGTCACGGTATGGCAGGTCGGTGGTGCGCTCGGCCCACTCCTTGGCCAGCACTTCGTCCAGGCGCATGTAGGCCTGCTGCAGCAACTCGACGTCGCTCATGCCACGCACGAAGCGGTAGGTGTCCGGGAAGAAGCGCCCCTCGGGGAACACACCGGTATGGCCGAGCTTGTCCATCACTTCCGAATCCGACAGCCCATCCAGCGTATGCTTGATCTTTTCATGCTTGGCCACGGCCGAACGCACCTGGCGGAAGGTCCAGCCTTCGACCAGGGTCAGGTTGTACTGCACCACGTCGGCCCGACGCCAGGCATCGAACAGCTGCTCCACGGTCATGCCGGGGGTCAGGCGGTACTCGCCAGTGTGCAGCGGGGTGCCGGCCATGTTGAAGCGCCAGTACAGACGCAACCAGACGGCGTCGTCGAGCAACCCTTCGTTCTGCATGCGATAGAACATGCGATTGGGGGTGGTGCCATTGGGCACGTCGAGCAGGCGCTCCTGCGTCACGTGCAGGGGCTGCTCCAGGACCGAGTTGACCTTCCAGGCCGACCAGCCCACGGCAAGGCCGGCGAGGATCAAGCCCATTTCCAGCAGCAGCAGGAATTTACGTCTCACGAATTCAGGTTTCCAGTAACGTACGGGCAACGGCCTGCAGTTTACGGGTGAGCGGGCCCGGCGACCAGTTTAGCGCGGCAACGCCCCGCACGGGCCAGACACCGTAGACGCTGTTGCAGACAAATACTTCATCTGCCTGCTCCAGCGCGTCGAACGGCAGGTCGCAGACCTGCACCGGGATGCCGAGCAGCGCTGCTTGTTCCAGCAACGCGGCCCGCATCACGCCAGCGACGCCACAGCGGCTGAGGTCGGCCGTGAACAGCACGCCATCGCGCACCAGGAACAGATTGCTGTACACCCCTTCGATCACCCTGCCCTGCCCATCACGCATCAGGCCTTCGGCATGTTCGCTGTCCTGCCATTCGGCACGGGCCAGCACCTGCTCCAGGCGGTTGAGGTGTTTGAGGCCGGCCAGCAGCGGTTGTTCCCCAAGCCGGGTCTGGCACGGGAACAGGCGCACGCCGTGCTCGGCATGTTCGACAGGATAGCTGGGCAACGGGCTGCCCTGCAGAATACGGCGCGGCGCGGCACCGGCAACCGGTGCGTAACCGCGCTGGCTGTCACCACGAGTAAGGATGAGTTTGGCTACGCCATCACCGAGCTGGCTGGCATAGCGCAGGAGTTCGTCGCGCACCAGCGCCAGGTCGGCACTGATTGCCAGGCGCTGGCAGCCCAGCGCCAGGCGTGCGAGGTGGCCGTCCAGCAGGCTGGGCCGGCCGCCGCGCACGGCGATGGTCTCGAACAGCCCATCGCCGTAGGCCAGGCCGCGGTTCTGCAGGTTGACTGCAGCCGCCGGCTGGCCATCGATCCAGCTTTGCATCAATCGGCGAACCGGCGGAATACCAGCGAACCGTTGGTGCCGCCAAAGCCGAACGAGTTGGACAGCACCACATCGATCGGCATGCTGCGCGCCTGGTGCGGTACGAAATCGAGGTCACAGCCTTCGTCCGGCTCGTCCAGGTTGATGGTGGGCGGAGCCATCTGGCTGTTGATTGCCAGCACGCTGAAGATCGCTTCTACGGCACCGGCGGCGCCCAACAGGTGGCCGGTCATCGACTTGGTCGAGCTGACCGCCAGCTTGTAGGCATGCTCACCGAAGACGCGCTTGATCGCCGCCACTTCGGCCACGTCGCCAGCAGGGGTCGAGGTGCCATGGGCGTTGATGTAACTGACCTCTTCCGGTTGGATGCCGGCATCGCGCAAGGCGTTGGCCATGCAACGGGCAGCGCCTTCGCCGGTGTCGGGTGGCGAAGTCATGTGGTAGGCGTCACCGCTCATGCCGAAGCCGACCAGCTCGGCATAGATGGTCGCGCCGCGGGCCTTGGCGTGCTCCAGTTCTTCGAGCACCAGGGCACCGGCACCGTCGGACAGCACGAAGCCGTCACGGCCCTTGTCCCACGGGCGGCTGGCCCGGGTCGGCTCGTCGTTGCGAGTGGACAGTGCACGGGAGGCACCGAAGCCGCCCATGCCCAGGCCGCAGGCGGCCATTTCGGCGCCGCCGGCGATCATCACATCGGCTTCACCGTAGGCGATGTTGCGCGCGGCCATGCCGATGCAGTGGGTACCAGTGGTGCACGCGGTGGCGATGGCGTAGTTCGGCCCTTGCAGCCCCAGGTGGATCGACAGGAAGCCGGAGATCATGTTGATGATCGAGCCTGGCACGAAGAACGGCGAAATGCGACGCGGCCCCGAATCGTGCAGGGTGCGGCTGGTTTCTTCGATGTTGGTCAGGCCGCCGATACCCGAGCCCATGGCCACGCCAATACGCTGGCGGTTGGCGTCGGTGACTTCCAGGCCGGCATTACGCACTGCCTGGAACCCGGCCGCCAGGCCGTACTGGATGAACAGGTCGAGCTTGCGAGCCTCTTTGGCCGACAGGTATTGCTCGACCTCGAAGCCTTTCACCGAGCCGCCAAAACGGGTGGAGTAGGCAGACAGGTCCGTGTGTTCGATCGGACCGATGCCACTGCGGCCAGCCAGAATGCCCTGCCAGGTGCTCGGTACATCAGTACCCAGTGGCGACAGCATACCCATACCGGTGACCACGACGCGTCTACGCGACACAGTACTCTCCTTTTCTAATGACAGAGTTTCTTGCCATTGCATTCAAGCAATGGAATGAAATGGCAACAAGCTCTTGGTACCCGGTGAACGAGCCCGATCTGCAAAACGCAGGGTGCTCGCAAAGAAAAAACCGCACGCCGGCAAAGGCAGTGCGGTTTTTCCCGACAAGAAGCGTCGACTACAGCGTCTTAGGCCTGGTGGGCTTTGACGTAGTCTACAGCAGCTTGAACGGTAGTGATCTTCTCGGCTTCTTCGTCAGGGATTTCGGTCTCGAATTCCTCTTCCAGAGCCATCACCAGCTCAACGGTGTCAAGCGAATCGGCACCCAGGTCATCGACGAAGGACTTCTCGAGAGTCACTTCCTCTTCCTTGACGCCCAGTTGCTCGGCGACGATTTTCTTGACGCGTTCTTCGATGTTGCTCATACCTAGGTTTACTCCTAATGGATATATGTCAGGCAGCTGGCCGGTGGCTAATTTTATAGAAAGACGTTCGCTTTTCAAGCTAAACGCACCTTCACACCAGTCACCACACCCGCTGCCTGGAATCTGGTTGCAGCTTTATAACGGATTTTAGGCTCGCAGTATGACTCTTTTTTTACGAAATCCGTCACATTGAGTTGCAGTGTTACATGTACATCCCGCCGTTGACCGGCACGGTGGCGCCGGTTACGTAGGCTGCGCCGTCGGATGCCAGGAACGAAACCACCTTGGCGATTTCGTCTGCCTGGCCCAGGCGGCCCAGCGGGATCTGGGTCTGCAGGGCTTCGCGCTGCGCTTCTGGCAGCTCGCGGGTCATGTCGGTGTCGATGAAGCCCGGAGTCACCGAGTTGACGGTGATGCCACGCGAGCCCACTTCACGCGCCAGGGCGCGGCTGAAGCCTTCCAGGCCGGCCTTGGCGGCCGCGTAGTTGGCCTGGCCGGCGTTGCCCATGGCACCGACGACCGAGCCGATGCTGATGATACGGCCCCAACGTGCCTTGGTCATGCCACGCAGCACGCCCTTGGACAGACGGTAGAGGCTGTTCAGGTTGGTATCGATCACGTCGAACCACTCGTCGTCCTTCATGCGCAGCATGAGGTTGTCACGGGTGATACCGGCGTTGTTGACCAGGATGGTCGGTGCGCCGAACTGCTCGCCGATGGCGGCCAGCACAGCTTCAACCGATTCGGCGCTGGTCACGTTCAGTTCCATGCCGGTACCGGTGATGCCGTGTTCTTTCAGGGTGGCAGCAATGCGCTCGGCGCCGGAGGCCGAAGTGGCGGTGCCGATCACGGTCGCGCCCTGGCGGCCCAGCTCGAGGGCGATGGCCTGGCCAATGCCACGGCTGGCGCCGGTGACCAGTGCAACTTTACCTTGCAGGCTCATGCAAGCTTCTCCAAATCAGGCCAGTGCCGCGCGGGTGGCGGCGACGGCGTCAGGGGTATTGAGGTTGTAGGTGGTCACGCCATCGGCGCAACGCTTGTTCAGGCCGGCCAGGACCTTGCCCGGGCCGCACTCGACCAGGTTGACCGCACCGTTGGCGGCCAGGGTCTGCACGCATTCGACCCAGCGCACTGGCTGGTACAGCTGCGCCAGCAGGTCGTGCTTGAGGGCATCGAGGTCAGCGGCAACGGCAGCGGTGACGTTCTGCACCACGGGAATTTGCGGGGCATGCCACTCGATGGCGTTGACCGACTCGGCAAAGCGCTCGGCAGCCGGCTTCATCAGCGCGCAGTGCGACGGCACGCTGACCGCCAGCGGCAGGGCGCGCTTGGCACCCTTGGCCTTGCACAGCTCGATGGCGCGATCGACGGCGGCCTTGTTGCCGGCGATGACCACCTGGCCTGGCGAGTTGAAGTTGACCGCGCTGACCACCTGGTCTTCGGCCGCTTCGGCGCAGATTTCCACGACCACGGCGTCATCCAGGCCGAGAATGGCGGCCATGGCGCCATGACCGGCCGGCACGGCTTCCTGCATCAGCTGGCCACGGCGCTCGACCAGGCGCACGGCATCTTTCAGGCTCAGGCTGCCGGCGGCAACCAGGGCGCTGTATTCACCCAGGCTGTGACCGGAGACGAATGCCGGCCTGGCACCGCCCTCTTCCAGCCACAGGCGCCACAGCGCGATGGACGCGGTGAGGATGGCTGGCTGGGTCTTGTCGGTCTGGTTGAGTTGTTCTTCCGGGCCTTCCTGGACCAGCTTCCACAGGTCGTAACCAAGTGCCTCGGACGCTTCCTTGAAGGTTTCGATGATCACTGGCTTCTCGGCGCCGAGCTCGGCGAGCATGCCCAGCGACTGGGAACCTTGACCGGGAAAGACGAATGCGAGAGATGCAGACATTGAACAAGCCCTTATGATCTTGTCGTCGGATAGGGTGCGCCGGGCTTTGGGCCAGGCGCGGAATCTGAAAGCTTGGATGGATACGCAGACCAAGCGGTCACATTTAAGCACTTCATCGGCGATATGCCTAAGGTCTTTATTCCTTCAGCACCGGCCCTTTCGCGGGTAAACCCGCTCCCACAGGGTTACCACAGACCTGAAGGTTGTGGAGCACCTGTGGGAGCGGGTTTACCCGCGAAAGGGCCGGCACTGGCTACAACAGCAGGTCCTCGAGCCGCCCATGCAAGCGCTGCGGCAGGTTTTCCTGGATCTCGATCAACGCCCGCTGGATGGCACTCTGGAAGCCCTGCACCCCCGCCGAGCCATGGCTCTTGATGACGATGCCCTGCAACCCCAGGAAACTCGCGCCATTGTGCCGCGCCGGTGCCAGGTCGGCCTGCAGGCGCTTGAGCAGCGGCATGGCCACGGCCCCGGCTGCCCGCGACAACACGCCACCCTTGAACAACTGCTCGATGCGCGCGCCGATCATCGTCGCCAGCCCCTCACTCGACTTGAGCAGGATGTTGCCGACGAACCCGTCACACACCACCACATCGGCTTCGCCACGATACAACCCGTCACCTTCGACGAAGCCTATGTAGTTGAGCCCGCGGGCGTTCTGCAACAAGCTGGCCGCCAGTTTGACCTGCTGGTTGCCCTTGATGTCTTCGGTACCGATGTTAAGCAGCGCCACGCGCGGCCGCTGCACACCCAGGGCCTGGGCGGCCACCGAGCCCATCACGGCGAACTGGTAGAGGTTCTCGGCGCTGCAGTCGACGTTGGCGCCAAGGTCGAGCAACTGGCAGTAACCGGTCTGGGTCGGGATCGCCGCCACCATGGCCGGCCGGTCGATACCCGGCAGTGTCTTGAGCACGAAACGCGAAAGCGCCATCAGCGCCCCGGTATTGCCGGCGCTGACGCAGGCCTGAGCCTTGCCGTCGCGCACCAGTTCGAGGGCGATGCGCATCGACGAATCCGGCTTGCCGCGCAGCGCCTGGGATGGCCGCTCGTCCATGCCGACCACCTCGCTGGCGGCCACGATTTGCAGGCGCGCGCGATCCGCAGCCGCAAGGCCGCTGACAAGATCTTCAAGGAGGGAGGGTTGACCGACGAGGGTCAGGTGCAGCGAGGGGGTAGCCGAAAGGCAGGCAATGCTAGCCTGGACAATGCTGCGGGGACCGAAGTCCCCGCCCATTGCGTCGATCGCGATGATCTGAGCGGACAAGGATTACTCGTCAGCGCCCTTGTCGACCACTTTGCGACCACGGTATACGCCTTCTGGCGATACGTGGTGACGCAGGTGTACTTCACCGGTGGTTTTCTCTACCGACAGCGCGTTTTCCGACAGGGCGTCGTGCGAACGGCGCATGTCACGGGCAGAGCGGGATTTTTTGTTCTGCTGAACAGCCATAATTGATTAACTCCTAAACGTTTGGGTCACGCTTTAACTGCGCCAAAACACTGAACGGGTTGGACCGCGATACCTCGTCCTTGCTCGATTCGGGCTCGTCTGCGCCCGCCGGCTGCTGGCATTCTTCCGGATGATGAGCAGGCACGATTGGCAAGGCGAGCAGAAGCTCCTCCTCGATCAATGCCTGCAGATCCAAAGGATCTTCGCCCAGTTCCAGCACGTCATAGCCTTTCGGCAACGACTGGGTATTCGCACCCTCCTTCACCACGGCGTATGTACATTCGCTGTGGATCGGCAGGGTGACCAGCTCAAGACAACGCTGGCAAACCATCTTGACTTCGACGTCCAGCTCGCTGTGGATAACCACCACGTGCTGTTCATCTCGTTCAAAATCGAACTTCGCCTGCACCGTACCGACATTGTCGGAAAGCGGGTCGCAGAGTCTTTCCAAATCAGCGAGTTGCAGCGAACCGTTAAGGGTTACGCCACGATCGGCTAATTTGCGCGGGTCAACGTGAGGTGGAATCGGGTCATTCAACATAGGCGCAGCATTCTAGGGATGCCCCCCGCCCCTGTCAAAGGAAATTCGGCGGCATCGTGCGTGATAGAATTTGTTCAACTGATTCAGGAGTCTACCATGCTTCCTCTGTTACTGGCTTCCAGCTCTGCCTACCGCCGCGAACTGCTTGCGCGCCTGCGCCTGCCCTTCACCTGGGCAAGCCCCGATATAGACGAGCGGCGCCTGGATGACGAACCGGCGGTGGAGCTGGTGCGCCGGCTGGCCAGGCAAAAAGCCGAGGCCCTGGCGGGCAGCCACCCGGGGCATCTGATCATCGGTTCGGACCAGGTTGCGGTGCTGGGCGAGCAGGTACTGGGCAAGCCGCACACCTTCGAACGGGCCTGCGAGCAGCTTCTGGAGTGCAGCGGGCAGCAGGTGAGCTTCCTGACCGGGCTGGCATTGCTGAACAGCGCCACCGGGCACTGCCAGGTGGACTGCGTGCCGTTTACCGTGAACCTGCGCGAACTGGACCGGGAGCGAGTGGAACGCTATGTGGCGGCGGAACAGCCGCTGGACTGCGCCGGCAGCTTCAAGGCCGAGGGGCTGGGGGTGAGTTTGTTTCAGAGCACACATGGGTGCGATGCGACCAGCCTGATCGGGCTACCACTGATTAGATTGGTGGATATGTTGACCAAGGAAGGGGTGGTGATTCCCTGAAATTTTGGGGCCGCGCTGCGGCCCTTCGCGGTCACGCCCGCTCCCACAGGCGTGTGCAACCTGCGGGCTTTGCGCGAGCAGTGTGGGAGCGGGCATGCCCGCGAAGGGGCGCAAAGCGCCCCCGGCAACCCGGATCAGCGCAACTGCGGCCCCTGGAAGCCCATCCACATCGCCAGGCGCTCAGCCACACTGGCCCCCACACGCTTGGAGAAGCGATCGAGCGCCGACTCCTGCACGGTGAAGTCCACCAACTCCTTCTCGCCCACGATCTCGCGCGCCACATAGCTGGCACTGCCCAGCCCGTCCACCAGGCCCAACTCCTTGGCCTGCTCGCCCGACCAGACCAGGCCACTGAACAGCTCCGGATGCTCCTTGTCCTTCAGGCGTTCGCCCCGCCCCTGCTTGACCATGGCAATGAACTGCTGGTGCGTGGTATTCAGCACGCCCTGCCAGAACTCGGTCTCTTCCGGCTTCTGCGGCGAGAACGGATCGAGGAAGGCCTTGTGCTCGCCTGCAGTGTAGGTACGCCGCTCCACACCCAGCTTCTCCATGGTGCCGACAAATCCATAACCGGCCGCCGTCACACCAATCGAGCCCACCAGGCTGGCCTTGTCGGCATAGATCTCGTCCGCTGCACTGGCGATGTAGTAGGCACCGGAAGCGCCAAGATCGGCGATGACCGCGTACAGCTTGATGGCCGGGTATTCGGCCCGCAGACGGCGGATTTCGTCATACACGTAACCCGACTGCACCGGGCTGCCTCCCGGGCTGTTGATGCGCATCACCACAGCCTTGGTCTTGCTGTCCTTGAACGCCTCGCGCAGGCTCTTGACGATATTGTCGGCGCTGGCCGGCTCCTGGTCGGCAATCACCCCGCGCACCTCGACCAGCGCGGTATGGCTGACACTGCGCGACGCGGCCTTGTCCATGTCCATCAACGGTGTGAACAGGATCAGGATGCCGAACAGGTAGACGAAGGCCAGCAACTTGAAGAAGATCCCCCAGCGTCGCGCCCGGCGCTGCTCCTGAACACCTGCCAGCAGGGTCTTTTCCAGCAGCTTCCAGCTCTTGCGCTCTTCGCGCTCCTCGGGTTCGGCCTCGGGGGCTTTCCATTCGTCTGCCATGCTTACCTACCTTGGAAATGGAATTGCGGAACCACCCAGCCACTCACGCAACTGGGAAAAATGATCGATGCACACCTGCGGACCAAACTCGGCCAGCGCCTGCAGCGACATGGCACCATAGCCCACGGCCACCGAGTGCATGCCGGCATTGCTGGCCATCTGCAGGTCGAATGCCGAATCGCCAACCATCAGCGCACACCCCGGTTCGACACCGCAATGGCCGAGAATTTCCTCGAGCATCAGCGGGTGCGGCTTGCCGCGGGTCTCGTCGGCGGCGCGAGTGATGTCGAAGAACTGCTCCCAGCCATTGGCCTTGAGCACCCGGTCCAGGCCGCGACGCGCCTTGCCGGTGGCCACGGCCAGGCGGTACCCCTCGGCACGGAAGGCATCCAGCGACTCGACCACACCCTCGAACAGTGGCGAGGGCTGCTGGTCCAGGGCCATGTAGATATCGGCATAGTGCTGACGGAAGCTTTCGACCTGAGCAGGCGCCAGGTGCGGGTACAGGGTGTGGATCGCCTCGCCCAGGGCCAGGCCGATAATGCCCTTGACCGCCTCCTCGCTGCTTTGCGCCTCACCGGCACGCTCGGCGGCGGCGTTCATGGCTTCGACGATACGCCCGATCGAGTCGGCCAGCGTGCCGTCCCAGTCGAAGATCAGTAGCTCATAGCCTTTTTTCATAGGTCAGGACGCACTCAGACGTTCAACGGTTTTCGCCCAGACTTCATCCACTGGCGCCTCGAGCTTCAGCTCGCCACCGTCCGGCAGCGGTACGGTCAGCGCATAAGCATGCAGGAACAGACGCTTGCCGCCCAAGTCACGAATTTCACGACTGAAGTCTTCGTCGCCGTACTTGCTGTCGCCAGCGATCATATGCCCGGCATGCAGGGTGTGCACACGGATCTGGTGGGTACGACCGGTGATCGGGCGTGCCTCGACAATGGTGGCGAACTCGCCGAAGCGACGCAGCACACGGAACAGGGTCAGCGCCTCCTTGCCCTCGTCGTTCACCTCGACCATGCGCTCGCCGGAGCGCAGGTTGCTCTTGAGCAACGGCGCGTTGACCTGCTTCTTCGAGGTCGGCCAGTGGCCGCGCACCAGCGCCATGTAGCGCTTGTCGACACCGTCGCCGCGCAGCGCGGCGTGCAGGTGACGCAGCATGCTGCGCTTCTTGGCGATCATCAGCAGGCCGGAGGTATCGCGGTCCAGGCGGTGCACCAGTTCCAGTTCCTTGGCGTCCGGGCGCAACTGGCGCAGCGCCTCGATCACGCCAAAGCTCAGGCCGCTACCGCCATGCACGGCGATGCCGGCCGGCTTGTTCATCACGATCAGCGCCTTGTCTTCGTAGACGATGGCCGCTTCCAGGCGCTGCAGCAGACCCTGGGCCACCGGCGCCGGTTCGTCACGTTCCGGCAGGCGGACGGGCGGTACCCGCACGATATCGCCGGCCTGGATCTTGTACTCCGGCTTGACGCGACCCTTGTTGACCCGTACCTCACCCTTGCGCAGGATGCGGTACACCAAGGTCTTGGGCACGCCCTTGAGGGCCGTGATGAGGAAATTGTCGATGCGTTGGCCGGCAAGCTCCGGCGCGACTTCGATCAGCTGAACGCCGGAAGTCGGAGGGGTATTGGTCGTCATGGCGGGATCATAACAATTTTTTATGGAATTGAAGCACTTAATCATTGCTGCTATAGTCGCGAACGCCGCCAAAAGCGGCAGGCCAGCGGCACCAGGCTCCTAGCCGGTCCCTGACCAACGCAATTCTCCAGGACGCGAGGCCGTCCTACGGGGTTTTCGCCAGTTTACCGAATTGCCTGGAATCGCCACCAGCGCTGTGTAGAGAAGACCGAAAAAAAACGACAAGTGCGGTGTTTCACCTGCTTACCCGATTCTTTTCGCTGCACCTCTGCCCGCCCCGTCGCTTCCACGCAACGCCCGGCGAATGCTTCGGAAATACCTGCCTTGGACATGAATGGCGCCAGCGCAGAACCTGCGCTGGCGAAAAATGCAACCCGTTGCGGATTCAGCGCGCGGCAGCACCCGAATTATCAGGGATACGTGCAGGGTGGAGATGCACAGCCCTCGGACCGTGTAGCACCGCGTCCGGCCCACCAGCCCACTGAACGGCTGGCGAGCGGATAAGGTCCTGAACAGATGCCTCCGGGCGTCCACGGCTGACGGTTGATTCCTCCTCCTGACTGAGTGCACAAGGCCCGCTTGGTTGATTCGGATTCCAATTCGAAGCCACCGGGGCCTTGTTGGCACCGCAGCAAACAGGACGCGTCGTCGCGACAACGGCAGGCTGGGCAACCGGCTGGTGCCGAACGTCGCTCGACACGGGGGTGGCCCGGCCACCCTTTGCGCACCTTGGCACCGACCATGAGACGTCGTGTGTGCCGAACGCCGTTTCCGGCAGCCCGGAAACCGACGGTACAACATGAAAAGAATGCTGATTAACGCGACTCAACCCGAAGAGTTGCGTGTAGCCCTGGTGGACGGCCAACGTCTCTACGACCTGGACATCGAGTCCGGCGCGCGCGAGCAGAAAAAGGCCAACATCTACAAAGGCAAGATCACCCGCATCGAACCCAGCCTCGAAGCCGCCTTCGTCGACTTCGGTTCCGAACGTCACGGCTTCCTGCCGCTGAAAGAAATCTCCCGCGAATACTTCAAGAAAGCCCCCGAAGGGCGGGTCAACATCAAGGAAGTGCTGAGCGAAGGCCAGGAAGTCATCGTCCAGGTCGAGAAGGAAGAGCGTGGCAACAAAGGCGCCGCCCTCACCACCTTCATCAGCCTGGCCGGCCGCTACCTGGTGCTGATGCCGAACAACCCGCGCGCCGGCGGCATCTCCCGCCGCATCGAAGGCGAAGAGCGCAACGAACTGCGTGAAGCCCTGAACGGCCTGACCGTGCCAGGCGACATGGGCCTGATCGTGCGCACTGCCGGCCTTGGCCGCAGCAGCGAAGAAATGCAGTGGGACCTCGACTACCTGCTGCAACTGTGGACCGCCATCAAGGAAGCGTCCCAGGACCGCGCCGCGCCATTCCTGATCTACCAGGAAAGCAACGTCATCATCCGCGCCATCCGCGACTACCTGCGCCAGGACATCGGCGAAGTGCTGATCGACAGCATCGATGCCCAGGAAGAAGCCCTGACCTTCATCCGCCAGGTGATGCCGCAGTACGCCAGCAAGGTGAAGCTGTACGAAGACAGCGTGCCGCTGTTCAACCGCTTCCAGATCGAAAGCCAGATCGAGACCGCCTTCCAGCGCGTGGTCGACCTGCCGTCCGGCGGTTCGATCGTGATCGACCCGACCGAAGCCCTGGTGTCCATCGACATCAACTCGGCGCGCGCCACCAAAGGCAGCGACATCGAAGAAACCGCCCTGCAGACCAACCTGGAAGCGGCCGAGGAAATCGCCCGCCAGCTGCGCCTGCGTGACATCGGCGGCCTGATCGTCATCGACTTCATCGACATGACCCCGGCGAAAAACCAGCGCGCCGTCGAAGAACGTGTTCGCGAGTGCCTGGAAGCCGACCGCGCCCGCGTCCAGGTCGGCCGCATCTCGCGCTTCGGCCTGCTGGAAATGTCCCGTCAGCGCCTGCGCCCTTCGCTGGGCGAAAGCAGCGGCATCGTCTGCCCGCGCTGCTCCGGCACCGGCATCATCCGTGACGTCGAGTCGCTGTCGCTGGCCATCCTGCGCCTGATCGAAGAAGAAGCCCTGAAGGACCGCACCGCCGAAGTTCGCGCCCAGGTGCCGATCCCGGTGGCTGCCTTCCTGCTCAACGAGAAGCGCAACTCGATCACCAAGATCGAACTGCGTACCCGTGCGCGCATCATAATCCTGCCGAACGATCACCTGGAAACCCCGCACTTCGAAGTCCAGCGCCTGCGCGACGACAACCCGGAAGTGCTGAGCAACCAGTCCAGCTACGAGATCGCCGCCGCCGAAGCCGAAGAAGCGCCGCAGCCGACCGCCACTCGCACCCTGGTTCGCCAGGAGGCCGCGGTCAAGACCGCCCCGGCCCGCGCCAACGCGCCGGTACCGGCCACTGTCGAAGAGCCGCAGCCTGCCGCACCGGTCGCCCCTGCCCCGGTCGCTCCGGAGCCAAGCCTGTTCAAGGGCCTGGTGAAGTCGCTGGTAAGCCTGTTCGCCGGCAAGGAAGAGCCTGCCGCAGCGCCGGTTGTCATTGCCGCCGAGAAGCCGGCCGCCGAGCGCAGCCCACGCAACGAAGAACGCCGCAACGGCCGCCAGCAAAGCCGCAACCGCAACGGCCGCCGCGACGAAGAGCGCAAGCCGCGTGAAGAGCGTGCCGAGCGCGCACCTCGTGAAGAACGTGCCCCGCGCGAAGAGCGTGCACCACGTGAAGAACGCGCCCCACGCGAAGAGCGTGCACCGCGTGAAGAACGTGCACCACGCCAGCCACGCGAAGACCGCCGCGGCAACCGTGGCGAAGAGCGCGTGCGCGAACTGCGTGAGCCACTGGACGCTACCCCTGCCGAGCGTGAGGAACGTCAGCCGCGCGAGGAGCGTGTAGCCCGTGAAGAACGTGCCCCGCGTGAAGAGCGTGCACCTCGCGAGGAACGCGCCCCACGTGAGGAGCGTGCTCCACGTGAAGAACGCGCACCGCGTGAAGAGCGTGCCCCGCGTGAAGAACGCGCACCTCGTGAAGAGCGTGCCCCGCGTGAAGAACGCGCACCTCGTGAAGAACGTGCTCCACGCGAAGAACGAGCCCCTCGCCCACCACGCGAAGAGCGTCAGCCACGCGTAGCTGAAGAAGCCGCCGAGCAGGCTGCCGAGCTGGCCGAAGAGCAACTGCCGAACGAAGAGCTGCTGCAGGACGAACAGGAAGGCACCGATGGCGAGCGCCCGCGCCGCCGTTCCCGTGGTCAGCGTCGCCGCAGCAACCGTCGTGAGCGTCAGCGCAACGCCAACGGCGAGCTGATCGATGGCAGCGAGGAAGAAGGCAGCGAAGAGCAGCCGCAACCGCATCAGGCCACCGAGCTGGGTGCCGAACTGGCTGCCGGCCTGGCCGTGACTGCCGCCGTCGCCAGCAGCAACATCAGTGCCGACGCCGAAGCCCAGGCCAACCAGCAGGCCGAGCTTGCCACCGCCGAAGTCGCCGCCGTAGCGGAAACCGACAACAGCGAAGTCGCCCAGCCGGTCGAGCAGGCCGAGAAGGTCGAACAGGTCGAAGCTGCTGCCGAGGCTGAAGAAGTGGCTGTGGCTCCGGTGGTCGAGCAGCCGGTCAGCGAGCCTGTGGCCGTGGTCGAGGCAACTGCCGAGCCAGTGGTCGAAGTCGCTCCGCAGCCAGTGGTCGACGAAGCACCTGCTGCCGAACCGGTAGTGGTTGCCGAAGCACCGGTAGAAGCGCCTGCCGTCGAGGCCGGTGAAATCGAGCAGGCCCCGGTCGTGGTCGAAGCCGCTCCGGTTGCCGAGCAACCTGCCCCGGTTGTCGAAGCCCAGCCAGAAGTGGTGGCCGAGCCTGCCCCAGTGGCCGTCGAGCCTGCACCGGTCGAAGCCCCTGCGGCGGTGGAACCTGCCACTGTCATGCTGGCCAACGGCCGTGCGCCGAACGACCCGCGTGAAGTGCGTCGCCGCAAGCGTGAGGCCGAGGCTGCCGCCAAGGCCGCACAGGAAGCTGCTGCAGCCACCGAGGAGCCAGCCCTGGAAGCCACTGATGAGCAAAAGCCTCATCACGGTTGATAGCCAAGGCTGAATGAAAAAGCCCCGCCAGTGCGAACTGGCGGGGCTTTTTCTTGGCTGGACGTTTTTCCTGTACCGGCCTCTTCGCGGGTAAACCCGCTCCCACAGGGGCCCCACTACCCTCAGGCCCTGTGAGGTCCCTGTGGGAGCGGCTTTAGCCGCGAAAGGGCCAGCCCAGGCACTGAATCAGTAGAGGTTAGGCTCCATCTCCAGCTCGACCCCGAACCGCTCGAGGATATCGGCCTGGATCCGCCGCGCCAGCGCATGCATCTGCGCCCCGCTCGCCTGGCCGTAGTTGACCAGCACCAGCGACTGCAAACGATGCACCCCGGCATCCCCCTCGCGATGGCCCTTCCAGCCTGCCTGTTCGATCAGCCAGCCTGCCGCCAGCTTCACTTGGCCATCAGCCTGGGGATACGCCACCACTCCCGGGTACTGCGCACGGATACGCTCGACCAGTTCCGCCGAGACCACCGGGTTCTTGAAGAAGCTCCCGGCATTACCCAGCTCTGCCGGGTCTGGCAGCTTCTCGCGGCGAATGCTGCAGATCGCCTCGCTGATCGCCTGCGCGGTCGGCTCGGTCACGCCCTGCTCTGCCAACCGCTGGCGCACCGGGCCGTAATCCAGGTGAGCCTGCAGCGTTCGGCTCAAGGCAAAACGCACACGCAGGATCAACCAACGCCCAGGGTTGCGCTTGAACAGGCTGTCGCGATACCCGAAGGCACATTCAGCCAGGCCGAAGTCACGCAACTCGCCGGTCTCGCGGTCCAGGGCGGTCAGGCCGACGAATACGTCCTTGATTTCAACGCCATAGGCGCCCACGTTCTGCATCGGCGCAGCGCCCACGGTGCCGGGGATCAGGCTGAGGTTCTCCAGCCCGCAACACCCCTGCGCCAGTGTCCACTGCACAAACGGGTGCCAAGGCTCACCGGCCTCGGCCTCGACCACGATACGTTCGCCATCGTCGCTGAGCACGCGTCGGCCACGGCTGGCCATATGCAGCACCAGCGCATCGATATCGCGGGTCAGCAGCAGGTTGCTGCCACCGCCAATCACCAGCACCGGCACGCCGGTTTGCTGCGCCTGGGCCAGCGCCTGGCGCACCTCCTGGTCATCATGTGCCTGAGTGAAATACCGCGCCTTCACGTCGATGCCAAAGGTGTTGTAAGGCTTGAGCGATACCTGCTCCTGCCACTGCACTGTCATAGCCGCCCCTTGATTTCCAGGACCAGCGCCTGGCACGCCGCTTCAACCAGGTCGAGCACCTGCTCGAAGCCATCGGCGCCGCCGTAGTACGGGTCTGGCACTTCATCCAGCGCTGCGCCATAGCGGCGCAGGAACAGGTCGAGCTCCGCTACTGCCGTGTGCGGGCGCATCGCACGCAAATGGCCAAGGTTGCTCTCGTCCATGGCCAGGATCAAGTCATATTCGGCAAAGTGCGCCGCCTTGACCTGCTGGGCGCGTTGCTGCGACAGGTCATAGCCACGCGCCAGCGCTGCCTTGCAGGTGCGGCTGTCAGGCGCCTTGCCGACGTGCCAGTCGCCGGTGCCGGCCGAGGCCACATGCACCCGGTCGGCAAGCCCGGCAGCTTGCAATTGATGGCGTAGCACGCCTTCGGCGGTGGGCGAGCGACAGATATTGCCGAGGCAGACGAACAGGACGCGCATCAGGCCTCCAGCAAGCGCCGTACGCGCTCCAGGTCTTCAGGGGTATCCACGCCCACGGCAGGCGCCTCGATGGCGTCTTCGACGTGGATGCGCACGCCATGCCACAGGGCACGCAGCTGCTCCAGCGCTTCGGTCTGCTCGAGCCAGCACGGGCCCCAGCTGACGAAGTCCTGCAGGAAGCCGACGCGGTAGGCGTACATGCCGATGTGGCGGCGATACGGCACGCCTTCCGGCAACTGGTTGCGGTCCTTGGCAAAAGTATCGCGGGCCCAGGGCAGCGGCGCACGGCTGAAGGTCAGGGCCAGGCCGTTCTTGTCGCTGATTACCTTGACCGCGTTGGGGTTGAACACGGTTTCCGGCTCATGGATCGGTTCGGCCAGGGTGGCGATGCCGGCTTCCGGATGCGCTGCCAGGTTGGCTGCCACCTGGTCGATGATCACCGGCGGGATCAGCGGCTCGTCGCCCTGCACGTTGACCACGATGGCATCGGCCGGCAGCCCGAGGTGCGCGGCCACTTCGGCCAGGCGGTCTGTGCCGGACTCATGGTCGGCACGGGTCAGCAATACTTCGGCGCCGAAGGCCTTGCAGGCCTCTACGATGCTGGCGTCGTCGGTGGCGATGACCACGCGGCTGGCGCCGCTCTTGCGGGCCTGTTCCCACACATGCTGCACCATCGGCTTGCCGGCGATCGGCAGCAATGGCTTGCCCGGCAGGCGCGTGGAGCGCAGCCGGGCGGGGATCACCACGGTGAAATCCAGGCTCATTTGTCCAGACGCTCTTCATCAGTCAGGGTGCGCGCCTCGCTTTCCAGCATGACTGGGATGCCGTCGCGGATCGGGTAGGCCAGGCCGGCGCCCTTGCTGATCAGCTCGGTCTTGTCGGCACTGAGCTTGAGCGGGCCCTTGGTGATCGGGCAGGCCAGGATATCGAGCAGTTTGGTGTCCATTTGAGGCTTCCTTTAGGCCAGGTGGCCGGGAATTGAAAAAGGGCTCAGGGCTTGCGCAGCAAGCGTTGCAACTGGTTGTCGAACCAGGCGCTGAAAGCCTGCGTGGGCTGCGCCTCGACGGCCAGGTACCACCAGTCGTCAGCGGCGAAGGCCCGGCATTTCACCGCATCCTTCTCGGTCATGACCAGCGGCAGCGGCGGGCTGAAGGCCAGGCTCTGGGCGCTGAACTGCGCATGGTCGGCAAAGGGATGCGGCACCGGCTGCCAGTTTAGCCCCAGCAGGGTATTGAAGAAACGTTGCGGGTTGCCGATACCGGCCACCGCGTGCAGGCGTTGGCCTGCGGGGAAATGGTCGAGCGCGCGGCGCTCGCCGCTGCGCAGGTTGACCAGGGCTGACGGCTGCAGGCAGAAGCCGAAGCCATCGGCGCGGTCTGCGCTGGCGCCGTTGAACAGCACCGCGTCAGCCTCGTGCAGGCGTTCGGCCGGCTCACGCAACGGCCCCGCCGGCAGGCAGCGGCCATTGCCCAGGCCGCGGGCGGCATCGATCAGCACCAACTCCAGGTCACGGGCCAGGCGGTAGTGCTGCATGCCGTCGTCACACAGGATCAGGTCGAGGGGTTCGCTGGCCAGCAGGGCCTGCACGGCGCGGGAGCGGTCGGGGTCGATCATCAGCGGCACGCCGGTGCGCTGCACGATCAGCAGCGGCTCATCGCCGGCCTGCTCGGCGGCCTGGTCGGCCTGCACGCGCCAGGGTAGCTGCGGCGGCTTGGCGCCATAGCCACGGCTGACCACGCCCACCTTCAGCCCCTGCTGGCGACAGTGCTCGATCAGCCAGAGGATCATCGGCGTCTTGCCGGTACCGCCCACGGTGATGTTACCCACCACGATGACCGGCACCGGGGCCCGGTAGCTGGCACTTTCGCCACTGAGAAAACGCGCCCGCTTGCGCGTGACCACGCGGCGATACAGTGCCTCCAGCGGGCGCAGCAGCGCCAGAGCCGGATGCCCGGCGTACCAGGCGGCGAGCAGGCGGTCGGCGAAGGCCATCAAGGCGTGCCCTGAGCCGCCTCGACGGTGGTCATGCGCAACTGGCTGAAACCGAGCTTGCCGGCGGCATCCATCGCGGTGACCACAGCCTGGTGCGGGGTCTTGCCGTCGGCGCTGATGGCCAGCGGCAGCTTGTTGTCGCCGCCCGACTCACGCTCGATCGCTTCGCTCAGGGTGGCCAGGTCGCTCTTGGGCAGCAGGTGGTTGTTCACCGAGTACACGCCTTCGGCGCTGATGGTGATTTCCACCAGCTTGCCCTGGTCGGGCGGCGCCTGCTCGGCGCTGGCGGCTTCGGGCAGCTCGACGCGCAGCTGGGTCTCGCGGGTGAAGGTGGTGGTGACCACGAAGAACAGCAGCAGGACGAACACCACGTCGATCAGCGACGCCAGGTTGATGTCGACGCTCTCCCGCTGGCGATTGCGCCGGAACTTCACGCCTTGCCTCCGGCCACTTCCACTTCACGGTCGCCCTGGATCACTTCCACCAGCTTGATCGCTTCCTGTTCCATGCCGACTACCAGCTCGTCGATGCGGCGCAGCAGGAACCGGTGGAAGAACACCGCCGGAATACCGACCATCAGGCCGGCCGCAGTGGTGACCAGGGCCTTGGAGATACCACCGGCCAGCACTGCGGCGTTGGCGGTCATCTGCGAGCCCATGAAGGCGCTGAAGATGTCGATCATGCCCAGCACGGTGCCCAGCAGGCCCAGCAGCGGGGCCATGGCGGCGATGGTGCCGAGGGTGCTGATGTAGCGTTCCAGTTCGTGGATGACGCGCGAAGCGGCCTCCTCGATGCATTCCTTCATGATTTCGCGGCCATGGCGCGAGTTGGCCAGGCCGGCGGCAAGGATTTCGCCCAGTGGCGAATCGGCGCGCAGGGCCTTGAGCTTGTCACTGGTCAGTTGCTTGTCCTTGATCCACATCCACACCTGGCCCAGCAGGTGCGGCGGGGTGACGCGGCTGGCGCGCAGGGTCCACAGGCGCTCGACGACGATAGCCATGGCAGCGATGGAGCTCAGAATGATCGGCAGCATCATCCAACCACCGGACTTGACCAATTCCCACACAGTAAACGCCCCTTCGGAAAAAGGCCGCCACTCTACCATAGGCGCGCCGGAGGCTCATCTGCCGGAGGTCAGGGAATTGCCCTACCCGGTTTCTACCTTGAGCTGTCGGGTGGCTGAACTGGCCCTTTCGCGGGTGAACCCGCTCCCACAGGTACTGCACTCAACCTGAGGATGGTACAAAACCTGTGGGAGCGGGTTCACCCGCGAAAGGGCCAGCTCAGCCACCGCCCGCATCCCTCCAGAAACGCCTCTGTCGGCGCACACTCTCGACCTCCCCCTGCCTCCCCAACACCAACCGCAGCGCCCCCTGCACCGCTGTGTCATGCATCACCACCCCATGCCGCCGATAACGTTCGACCACCTGCGCATGCGGGTGCCCGAAGCTGTTGTTGCGCCCCCGTGAAATCAGTACCCCGCGCGGTGCCGTGGCGCGTATGAAGGCCTCGCTGGACGAACTGCGGCTGCCATGGTGCGGCGACTGCAGCCAGTCGATCCGCGGCGATTCTGTAGCCGCAAGCCAGGCCCGTTCGGCACCGGCTTCCATATCTCCCGCCAGCAACAACCGCTCACCCTGCGCCTCGACCAGCAACACACAGGAACGGTCATTGCTGCTCTGCCCATCAGCCCAGCGCCACAGCGAAAAGCGCACGCCATCCCACGTCCACTGGTCGCCACTGACACAAGGCTGCAGTTGCATGTCATCCAGCACTTCGCCGCCGATCACCCGTTCGACCGGCAGGCCACGCATGATTGCGCCAGCACCACCGGCGTGGTCGGCATGGGCGTGGCTGACCAGCACCAGGTCCAGGCTGCCCACCCCCAGCTTGCGCAAGGTCGGCAACACCACCCGCTCGCCCAGGTCGCTCTCCCCCCTGGCCGGCCCGGCGTCGTACAGCAGGTCGTGATGCCGGGTGCGCAACAGCACCGCCAGCCCCTGGCCGACGTCCAGCTGCCAGACCTCGACCTGGCCGAACGGCACCGTCTCCCGGGGTACCCACAGCGCCAGCAGCATCACGCCACCCAACCCGCGCAGTGGGACGCCACGGGGCATCAAAACCAGCAGCGTACCCAGGCACACCAGCAGCCAGGCCCACAATGGCAGAACTGCTGGCAGCCACGCCGACTGCTGTTGCGCCACCAACTCCAGCAGCCGGAAAAGCACATCGAGCAGACCACCCGCCAGCCAGAGCAGCGCCTCCCCCACCCCGCCCAGCGGCAGCAGCAAGGTCCCCAGCAACGCCAACGGCAGTACCGCCAGGCTGACCCAAGGCACCGCAACAAGGTTGGCCAGCGGCGCACTCAGGCTCACGGGCAAGCCCGTAGCCAGCAGCACCGGCAACAAACCGATGGCAATCACCCATTGCGCCCGCGTCCAGGCCTGCCAGGGCCGCCAGCCGCCCAGGCGGGCACTGAAGCAATAGCCAAGCGTGGCCACGGCCGCGAACGACAGCCAGAACCCGGGCAGCAGCGCGGCCAACGGCTCCACCAGCAGCACGGCAACCAGCGCCAGCAGCAACGGCAAGGTCGCATCGAGGTGGCGAAAGCGCAGGCGCCAGAGCAACACCACGGCCAGCATCAGGCAGGCACGCTGCACCGGTACACCGCCACCAGCCAACCAACCGTAGGCCAGTGCCGCAGCCATGGCCAGGCCACACGCCCAGGGCAGCCAGGGCAACCGAGCGGGCCACAGCCCCCAACGCGCCAGCCCGGCAACCAGGCCATACAGCAAGCCGGCAACCAGGCCGATGTGCTGGCCAGAGATCACCAGCAGGTGCACCGTGCCGGTGGCCTGCAACGTTTGCCAGTCCTCCCGGGCCAGGCCTGCCCCGTCGCCAAGCACCAGCGCCACCAACGCTGCCTGCCGGCCATTGGCGTCCACTGCCAGCAGGCGCTGGCGCAGCGTGTCGCGCCAGCCGCCGACAACCGGCGCCAGCAACTGCCCGGCCTTGACCGTACCGGTCGCACCGACCCGCCGCGCCAGCAATTGCGCCTCACGGTCCGGCCCATGCGGGTTGAGCAGCCCGGCCGGGCGCTGCAAGGTCACCGCCAGCCGCCACTGCTCGCCGGCGCGCAGCGGCGGGCCGTCGAACCAGCTCAGTTGCAGGCGCTGCGGCAGCTCTGCCCGCCGCGAGCGGGCCGCGTCCAGCTCGAAACGCACACCCTGCGCAGTCCGGGTCGGCAGGCCGACCACCTGGCCCTCAAGCCACAAGGTGCGGCCATCCAGCCCTGGGGCCAGGCGGTCATCCAGGGCCTGCTGCGCAGACCAGCAAGCCCAACACAGGCCCAACAGAAAACAGCCCAGCGGCCACAGCCGGGTGAACAGGCCGAGGCCACCGACTACAGCCAGCAGCACCAGCCATCCGACCGATGGCAATGCGGGGAGAAAGCCCAGGCACAACAGCCCGAGCGCGAGCGCAAACATCCCTGTGCGCATGAAGTAGAGCTCCAGAAGCGAAATCACCTTCTGAGGCATAGCCCAATTGCCGGCAGCGCTTGCTCAACAATTGTCACAAACTCTAAACGAGGCTGAGCGGGAATCAGGGCATACTGCCCGGATCAACGCTCCGGGAGCCTACATGCCGCGCCGACTTTTCAAACGCTACATGCCGGACCCGACCAGTATTCGGGAACACAAGTCCTTACGCTTTTTCGGCAAGTTGCTGCATGACCCGAACCTCTGGCACCTGAACCGCCATTCGGTGGCGAGGGCCATGGGCGTTGGCCTGTTCGCGGCGCTGATCCCGATGCCGGCGCAGATGCTGCTGGCCGCCGCGCTGGCCATTCCGCTGCGCGGCAACCTGCCGATCGCGGTCAGCCTGGTATGGCTGACCAACCCGCTGACCATGCCACCGGTGTTCTTCGTCACCTACATGACCGGCGCCTGGCTGATGCAGGTACCGCCGCGCACCCTGCCCGACGAGCTGACTTTCCAGTGGATCACAGACCAGCTGTCGACGCTGTGGCAACCCTTCCTGCTCGGCTCGGTGGTGTGCGGTGTGGTGCTGGGCATCCTCGGCTACTTCACCACCATGCTCTACTGGCGCTGGTGGGTGGGCCGGCAGTGGCGTCTGCGCCAATGCCGGTGCAAGGCTTCAGGCACGCATGCCGCGGCCGCTGACCAGCAGGCGAACGCACACCAGGTAGAGCACCGCGGTGGCGACCAGCATGAAGGTAATCGCCGTGCCAATGCTGATATCCGACACCCCTAGGATGCCGTAGCGGAACGAGTTGACCATGTGCAGCACCGGGTTGGCCAACGACACGGTCTGCCAGAACGGCGGCAGCAGGTTGATCGAATAGAACACCCCGCCCAGGTAGGTCAGCGGCGTCAGTACGAAGGTCGGGATGATCGAGATATCGTCGAAGTTGCGCGCAAACACCGCGTTGACGAAGCCCAGCAGCGAGAAGATAGTGGCGGTCAGCAGCACCACGACCACGGTCACGCCCAGGTGGTGCACCTGCAGGTGGGTGAAGAACAGCGACAGGAAGGTCACGATCACGCCCACCGCCAGGCCACGCAGCACGCCACCCAGCACGTAACCGACGAGGATGGTGTGTGGCGATACCGGCGACACCATCAGCTCTTCGATGGAGCGCTGGAACTTGCTGCCGAAGAAGCTCGACACCACGTTGCCGTAGGAGTTGGTGATCACCGACATCATGATCAGCCCCGGCACGATGTACTCCATGTAGGTGAAGCCACCCATGTCGCCGATCTGCCGGCCGATCAGGTTGCCGAAGATGACGAAGTACAGGACCATGGTGATCGCTGGCGGCAGCAGGGTCTGCGGCCAGATACGCAGGAAGCGCCGCACTTCGCGGTAGACGATGGTGTTCAGGGCGACCCAGTTGGTGCGCAGTTCCACACTCATACGGCCACCTTCGACAGGTTTTTTTCCACCAGGGACACGAACAGCTCCTCGAGTCGGTTGGTCTTGTTGCGCAGGCTCTGCACCTCGATGTTCTGCAGCGCCAGCTGGCCGAACAGCGCAGTGATGCCAATGTCCTTGTCCACTTGCACTTCCAGGGTATGCGGGGTCAGCAGCCGGCACGGGTAGCCCTGCAGCACCGGTGCAGTGGCCAGGTCCTGCTTGATGTCGAGCACGAAGGTTTCGACATGCAGCTTGCCCAGCAACTGGCGCATGCTGGTGTTCTCGACGATGGTGCCGTGGTCGATGATGCCGATGTTACGGCACAGCTGCTCGGCCTCTTCCAGGTAGTGGGTGGTGAGGATGATTGTGATGCCCTTCTGGTTCAGCTCGGTGAGGAAGCTCCACATCGAACGACGCAGTTCGATGTCCACACCGGCGGTGGGCTCGTCGAGAATCAGCAGACGCGGCTCGTGGATCAGCGCGCGGGCAATCATCAGGCGGCGCTTCATGCCCCCCGACAGCGAACGCGACTGTACGTCACGCTTGTCCCACAGGCCGAGCTGGGTCAGGCACTGCTCGGCACGCTCCTTGGCCACCTTGGGCGGGATGCCGTAGTAACCGGCCTGGGTCACGACGATGTCGAAGGTTTTCTCGAACTGGTTGAAGTTGAACTCCTGCGGCACCACGCCCAGGCAGCGCTTGAGCGCCGACGGCTCGCGGTCCAGATCGTGGCCGAACACGTTGACCGTGCCGCTGGTCTTGTTGACCAGGGTGGAGAGGATGCCGATGGTGGTGGACTTGCCCGCGCCGTTGGGGCCGAGCAAGGCGAAGAAGTCGCCTTCGGCAACATCCAGATCGATACCCTTGAGGGCCTGGAAGCCGTTGCCGTAGGTCTTGGTCAGCTGTCGGATGGACAGGGCGGAACTCATAGCGGGTCACTTACCGAGAAAAAGGTGCAGGACACGCCAGGTAAAGGCACTGGCGCAGTGAGTGCGGTCAATGGTGCTTGGCCTGGCCGCACAAGTACAGTCATGTGTATTGATAATGACTATCGAAGTAGCCGTGGTGTTCGATCAGGTCAGCGCAGTCATTACCGCTGCCTGGTACGCAGGGCGGGCCTTGAGGCGCTCGTACCAGGCCTCCAGGTGATGCATGGCCGGGCGCTCGATGGGCATTTCGAACCAGGCATAGATGAAGCTTCCCAATGGGATGTCGCCCATGCCGATCTGGTCACCGGAAAGGTACGGTTGTTTGGCCAGGGCTTCGTCGGCAATGGCCAGCAGCTGGGCGCATTGCTTGTGCGCAGCGTTGATCGCCACCCAGTCGCGCTGGTCTTCCGGGGTGCGCAACAGGCCCCAGAACAGTGGGCGGAACGGCGTGGCGAAGGACGAGGTGGTCCAGTCCATCCACTTGTCCGCCAGGGCGCGCTGACGCGGGTCGTCCAGGTACCAGCCCTGCTCCGCACCGTACTCGGCGCACAGGTAGCGAACGATGGTGTTGGATTCCCACAGGGTCAGGTCGCCGTCTTCCAGCATCGGCACCAGGCCGTTGGGGTTGCGCGCACGGTAGTGCGGCTCGTTGACCACGCCGAAGGCGCCGCCGGCGTCGATCGACTCGAAATCCAGGCCCAACTCGTGGGCGACCCACAGCGCCTTGCGCACATTGCTCGAATTCTTGCGGCCCCAGATCTTCAGCATGGCAACGTCCTTATGAATGCGGAGGTGGTGCAGTCTACTCCAGACTTTCGTCGCCTGTACCGGCCTCTTCGCGGGTAAACCCGCTCCCACAGGGTTCTGCGCCATACCTGAGAGTGATGCAGTACCTGTGGGAGCGGGTTCACCCGCGAAGAGGCCGGTACAGACAAGCAATGCCCTGAAACTCCCACCGCCATACCCTGTCACTGTTCTGACCCGGCCGTTCGCAGCGTTGCGTCTAAGCTGTCTGGGACGGCTTACCCCCCCTGGTTCCAAGGAGGACCGATTATGTTGCTGTTGTGGTTGGTAGTGCTGGTGATCGGCGCGGCGTACCTCACGCACCGGCGCCTGGCGCCCTTGCAGATTCTCGGCATCATGGCCGCTTATGTGCTGCTGATGGGCATTTTCAGCAGCGCTCCCGGCTGGCTGCTGACCCTGCTCTGGATAGTGCTGGCACTGAAAGTCGCCCTGGTGGCGCTGCCGGAATGGCGCCGCAAGGTATTCACAGGCCCCGTGTTCAAGTGGTTCCAGCGCACCCTGCCGCCAATGTCGCAAACCGAGCGCGAGGCGATCGACGCCGGCACCGTATGGTGGGACGGCGAACTGTTCAGCGGCCGTCCAGATTGGCGCACCCTGCTCGCCTACCCGGCGCCGAAGCTGAGCGAAGAAGAACAGGCCTTCATCGATGGCCCGACGGAACAGCTCTGCGCCATGGTCAGCGACTGGCAGATCGGCCAGGACATGGACCTGCCGCCCGAAGCCTGGGCACATATCAAGCAGAATGGCTTCTTCGCCCTGATCATCCCCAGGGAATACGGCGGCAAAGGCTTTTCAGCCTACGCCCACTCCCAGGTGGCGATGAAACTGGCCACCCGCAGCGGCGACCTGGCTTCCACCGTGATGGTGCCCAACTCGCTCGGGCCGGCCGAACTGCTGCTGCATTACGGTACCGACGAACAACGCAACCACTACCTGCCACGCCTGGCGCGTGGCGATGAAATCCCCTGCTTCGCCCTCACCGGCCCGCTGGCCGGCTCCGACGCAGGCGCCATGCCTGACACCGGGGTGGTCTGCAAGGGGCAATGGAACGGCGAAGAGGTCATCGGCCTGCGCCTGAACTGGGAAAAACGCTATATCACCCTCGGGCCCGTCGCCACCCTGCTGGGCCTGGCGTTCAAGGCCTACGACCCGGACCACCTGCTCGGCGAGCAGGAAGAACTGGGTATCAGCCTGGCGCTGATCCCTACCGACACGCCCGGCGTCGAAATCGGCAAACGCCACCTGCCACTGGGCGCCGCGTTCATGAACGGCCCCAACAGCGGCAAGGACGTATTCGTGCCGCTGGATTTCCTCATCGGTGGCCAGGCCATGCTCGGCAAGGGCTGGATGATGCTGATGAACTGCCTGTCGGTAGGCCGCTCCATCTCCCTGCCGGCCGTGGGCACTGGCGCTGCCAAATACACCAGCCTGGTCACCGGCCAGTACGCCAACATCCGCGAACAGTTCAATGTTCCGCTGGCTGCCTTCGAAGGCATCCAGGAGTCGATGGCACGCATCGGCGGCAATGCCTGGCTGCTGGACAGCGCGCGGCTGCTGACCGCCAAGGCCGTGGACCTGGGCGAGAAGCCTTCGGTGCTGTCGGCGATCCTCAAGTACCACCTCACCGAGCGCGGCCGCGAATGCATCCAGCACGCCATGGATGTGCACGGTGGCAAGGCCATCATCATGGGGCCAAACAACTATCTGGGGCGCAACTGGCAAGGGGCGCCGATCTTCATCACCGTCGAAGGCGCCAACATCCTTTCGCGCAACCTGATGATCTTCGGCCAGGGCGCTATCCGCTGCCACCCGTTCGTGCTCAAGGAAATGGCCCTGGCCGGCCGCGAGGACCGCGATCAGGCATTGAGGGAATTCGATGACCTGTTGATGAAACACATCCTGTTCGCCGCGAGCAATGCGGCCAGCACGCTGGTGTTGAACCTCGGCCTGGGCCGCCTGGAGAGCGTACCGGGTGACGCCTTGAGCCAAGGTTACTTCCGGGCGCTCAACCGCCAGGCCGCGGCCTTCGCCCTGCTCGCTGACCTGTCGATGATGCTGCTGGGCGGTGCGCTGAAACGCCGCGAACGGCTGAGCGCAAGGCTGGGGGATGTACTGAGTTACCTGTACCTGGCCAGCGCTGCGCTCAAGCGCTATCACGACCTGGGCTCACCGGAACACATGCAGCCCTTGCTGCGCTGGGCGATGGAAGAAAGCCTGGGCCAGGCGGAAACGGCCCTGGACCGGCTGCTCGACAACTTCCCCAACCGCTTTGCCGGCTGTGCGTTGCGCGTGCTGGTGTTCCCCTTCGGCCGCCGCCACACCGGCCCAAGCGATGAACTGGATGCCGAAGTAGCGGCGTTGATCGGTCGCAGCAAGGGCGACCCAGCCCTGGAGGAGCTGCTCGCAGGTTGCTTCCGCCCGCAGGCCGATGGCGACCCGGTAGCGGCACTACAACGGGCCGCCGACTTGCTGGATGGGGCGGCCCCACTGCACAAGGCACTGCACCAAGCTATCAAGGAAGGCAAGGTTCAGCCTGCAACAGGGCAGTCGATAATCGATGCGGCAGTGGAAAGCGGTGCGCTACAGCCTGGTGAGGGGCAACGACTGCACGAGGCAGAGCACGCCCGCCGGGCGGTGATCGATGTGGATGCCTTCGACAAGACACAGTTGCTGCCCGAACCAGGCAAGGTACGCTGAGCCAAGGGGCCGTTTTGCGGCCCCTTCTGTAACCCGCGTATACTCCGCCCCCGTTTCAACCAACCCGAGGACCGCTCCCATGGCCAACCCCCACCTGGAATACCACCTGCAACTGCTCAACCACCTGCGTACCATCCTGGTGGCCCTGGGTGACGCCGAGCAGGTACCGGAGGAAAGCCACGCCCTGTTCCTCGAGCGCTTCGACGAGCTGCTGAGCCTGCTGCCGCAGGATCCTCTGGAAAGCCAGTACCTGGGCCAGGACCTGATCTGCCAGGTAATCCAGCGCTACCCGCAAATCGCACACCTGGTACCCCGTGACCTGCTGTGGTTCTTCGCGGGCGATTGCCTGCACTATATGCCCGACGAGGAACTGGACCTTTACCAGCGGCTGGAAGAGCGCCGTTACGAAGCGGAACAGAACAATGAACCCTTCGACTGGCACGCCGAGAAGCAGCTGTTGAACCCGGCCCGCCACTGACCTTGCCAAGCACCTGGCCGTGATTCGGCCGGGTGCCTGTCGAAGTTTCAACCTTAGCCAATTACTTCGCCCTACATCCCCTTCGCCCCCCTGTCCGTACGCTGTACCTCGTTTCAAGGATGCCTTGGCAACTTGAAGCGCTGCGTGCCCTGCACACAGCCAGCCAACCTTTCAATGTACGGATTGAACAATGAAAAAAACTCTTATGGTGCTTGCCCTGAGCCTGGCAAGCAGCACGGCCTTTGCTGCCACCGACAAGATCCTCTTCAAGGGGCATATCAACGGCGGTGGTACCTGCCCTATCGAAGTGGTTGAACCGGGCATGGGTGGTCTGGGCTGGGTAGACCTCGGCGTATACCCGGTCAAGTACTTCGCCTCTAACACGTCCACCACCGATGTCGCATTCGCCCTGCGAGTCGAGGTAGATGGCACTTGCGCCTTTAATCCTGGCGACGTAGCCACTGTGAAATTCGACTCGCTGAACGGCGATGATCCCACGGGCAAGTACTACGGGATTCGCACTGACGGAGCCGACGGTCTGGCTCTGGAGATCAAGGACGAGGATGGCACGTCGATCCCTCCACGAACAGACTCCAAGGAATACCCTCTGGCTTCAACCGGCACTACCGACATGAAATTCTATGCCTCGTTGATCAAGACCGGCACCGTGACCGACGGCGCAGCCAACGCAGATTTGAACTTCGTGGTCGCTCTGCCTTGATGCCCTTCCAGGTGCCCCAGTGCACCTGGATCCTTCGCTCACCCTCACCTGGTCATCTTCCATGTTCCCCGTCACCCGCACCTCGACGCTGCTGGGCGGCTGCCTGCTGCTGCTGGCCTGCCTGCTGAACAGCGCCCATGCCGCCCTCACCATCAGCAGCACACGCATCATCTACGAAAGTAGCCAGCGCAGTGCCTCGGTGGTAGTTGCCAACCCCAGCCAGCGCCCCTTTGCCGCCCAGGCCTGGGTCAATACCCAGGCCGATGACACCACCACCGCCGTACCGTTCATGACAGCCCCGGCCTTGTTCCGGCTGGGGGCCGGCAAGGAGCAATCGGTGCAGATCAGCGGCCTGCCCAACGACCTGCCACAAGACCGCGAATCGCTGTTCTTCTTCAACCTGCAGGAGATCCCTCAGGCCATCGACGGGCAGCGCAATGCGCTGAACATTGCCCTGCGCACTCGCATCAAGCTGTTCTACCGGCCGGCCACTTTGCAAGGCGACCCGGTTCACCAGCTCAAGCAATTGCACCTCGCCAGGACCCTGCGCGAGGGCCACCCGCACCTGACGCTGCACAACCCCACGCCCTACCACTACACCTTCAGCCGCCTGGACCTGGTCAAGGGCAAACAGGAAAAAGCCCTACCCGGTGCGGACATGGTGCCACCCATGTCCGAGCTCAGCTATCCGCTGCCAGCCGAAATCGACAGCGCCGGCCTACAGGCCATCGTAGCGGTGATCACTGACTACGGCAGCACCAGCAAACCGCTGACCCTGCCCGTGCACGACACCCCCTGACCCACGGCCTTCGAAGGACTTCCCATGATCCTGCAACCCTCCGGGTGCAGGCGTTTTCGCCTGCGCCACGTTTGCCCGATGGTCATCTGCCTGTCGACCGGCACGGTGCTGGCAACCCCCTTTCCTGCGGCGCAGCCCGAGTTCGACGCAAGCTTCCTCTACCTGTCGCCCGGGCAGCCACGGGCAAATGCTGCCCATGCCCTGCATGGGTTGGCCGAGCAAAAGGCACTGCCACCTGGACGCTATCCAGTGCAGGTGCTGGTCAACCTGGCGCCGGCGGGTGTACGCGAACTGACGTTCGAAGCGGCCCCTGGCGATGAGCAGTTGCGACCGTGCCTTGGCCCTGGCCTGATGGGCGAGCTAGGGCTGCGCCTGGATGCCATCGCCGACCCAGCGGCACTTGAAAACACCTGCCTGGACTTACCCACCCTGGTACCCGGTGCGCTTGTCGACTTCGATGCCAGCCGACTGCAACTTGCCATCTCCATCCCGCAAATCGCATTGCGTCGGGACATGGCAGGCCAGGTGGACCCGGCACGTTGGGAACACGGCATCCCGGCCGCATTCGTCAGCTACCAGGCTTCCATGCAGCAAAGCGACCACCGCAGGAGCGGCAGCCAGAACACTCAGGACCTCTACCTCAACAGCGGCGTAAACCTGGCAGGCTGGCGACTGCGCAGCAACCAGGCCTGGCGCCGTGACGAAGAGGGTCGACAAACCTGGAGCCGTGCCTATACCTATGCCCAGCATGATCTGCCCGGCACCTGGGGCAATATCACCCTGGGCGAAACCTTTACCAGCAGCGATGTGTTCCGCGGCGTGCCGGTCACCGGTATGCGCCTGGCCTCCGATATCGACATGCTGCCCGACGCGATGCGCAGCTATGCCCCCACCTTGCGTGGTGTAGCGCAAACGCGTGCCAAACTCGAGGTTTGGCAAAACGGCCAACCGGGTGGTACTCAGCCTTACCAGCAACGAGCAACTGCCATTGCCTTTCGGCAGCCAGCTTCATGATGCCGACGGCAACGTGCTGGGCATTGTCGGCCCGGCTGGCCGCGCCATGCTGTCGCTTGCCGATGGCCTGCAGCTGCTGGAAGCACGCTGGGGCGAAGCGCCAGATGAGCGTTGCCGCTTCGAGCTGGATCCACAAGCCATTCCACAAAACCAAGGCTATCGCCTGCAGTCCCTGACCTGTGAATGACCTGACAAACCCTTCCCAATTATTGAACGCGCGCCCACAAAAGGCGCGCGACATCAGGAAATACCAATGAAACGCCTCCTGCCCCTGGCGCTACCCGTCATGCTTTTCGCCAGCTATCAAGCCCACGCAGGTGACAGTTGCACCTGGAGCGCGGGCACCCAGCCAATGAATATCATCCGGGTACTCTCCGGCGTGATGCATGTACCCCTCAACGCCGCCCCAGGTGACGTCATCGGTACGCCAAACCAACCGGAATTCACCCTGTCCCAACCAAGGTCGGAACTGCATTGTTACAACGATGGCGACGTGCTCTGGCGCTTCGACATGAACGCTCGCTCCATCTTTCCCGGCCCGCTACCACCTGTGGCGGGTGAACCTTCCGACGGCTACATACTGAATACCAATATCGACGGAATCGGCGCACGCATCCGCCTCGATCGGCCTTTCACCGGCACCGACCCCGCCTACTTCATGCCCGAAAGTGGCCCTGGCAAACCATTGATCCCGATGCGCTCGACTTACCAGTTCAACAACACCTTGGTTGGTTACAAGATGTCCACTCTGCGCAACGAGGTAACCTTGGTCAAGACCGGGGACATTGAGCCTGGCCTGCACACAGTCGACGCCGAACTGTTCACCGGGCATTTCGACGCAACAGGGCTGGGACTGGTGCTGCGCTACCGGTTGCAGGCCAATGTACTGCAAACCCAGTGTAGCCTGATCGGTGACCCGGTCAGCGCAAACCCGGTGGACTTGCAGGAGTGGGACAAGTCACACTTCGTCGCCAAAGGCACCACGACTTCGATCATTCCGTTCTCCATCACCTTGAGCGACTGCAAGACAGACCCTGGCGGCCTGACCAAGGCCACCATCGAACTCGACCCCGTCGATGGATCTATGCCGGTACCCGGGCTGGAGGGGGTGTTCAGCCTCACTTCTGACTCTACCGCTGAAGGTGTCGGTATCCAGATACTGAAAGATGACAACTCCCCTCTACCCTTGCAACGCGAGGTAGAGCTCCAAGCGATCCGGGATGGCAACACGATCCTGAACTTTGGCGCACGGTTCTACCAGACCGAGGACGCAAGCGCAGTTCGCGCCGGCGAGGCGAAGGGGGCCTTGAAATTCACCATGCGCTACCGCTGACCGCCAGCAAGTTTGAAACAGAGCGACGCCCAAGGCGAGGGCCCTGGGCGTCGCGCTTATTCACGGATCAGGCGGGATCTGCGGTTTCAGTCGAACTCAGAATATTTTTCGGGTCATAGCCATACGTACACTTGCCTTTGCCGGGGGCCGTAGCCTCGATCAGGCGATTCAGTGCATCGTACTTCATGGTGAGTTCGCCATCTTCCTTCAAATTTCCGTTATCGTCATACTTGAGCAGTACTTCTGGCGGATAAGGGGGGCCAAAGTTATTGGTAATACGGGAAAGCTGTGCTGGGTCCTTGGGATTTTCAAAATGATAAACCGCCATGTTCTGACCCGTAATATCATGACCACTCTCATCTTTACCATCGATGAACTTTGTCAACACCTGCCGAATATTATCAACCGCATCGAAGCGGAATACCTGGCTGATAATCTTTTTATTACAGGGGTCAACCGGGCGATAATCATCATCACCCTCACATTCATACGTAGTCAACCTGCCGCGCGTATCGTATTTGTAGGTCTCCTTGCGCAGCACTGTCGTACCGTCCGACAGAGTGCGCTCGATAATACGATCAAAATCGTCATACTCTTGGGCAAGCACCTGTTCAGCGCCGTGGCTGAACGTAAACGTACGAGAACATTCCCGCTCAAGATCATCATAGGCCAAGGTGGTCTTGAGTGAGTTTTTCTCGCCAGCGCCCTGCGGCTGGTCAATGGTTTCGTAGCTTTCAATACGGCCTAGCTCATCGTATTTGAATTCACTACTCAGTGAGCCCAATGTCGTCCGCTCCAACCGCCCGGCCTTATCGTAAGTATTGACCTGGGTCTGCTTCAGCACATCCTGATAGGACTCCATGCGCCCGAGGCAGCTGTAGCCATACACCATGTCGAGGTCGCCGCGAGTTTCCGTATGCACCTCGCCAGTCGTGTAATATGTACGCGAGAACCCCTGCCCTCCTTGCTCGGTACAGCTGAGCAGCCGCGCATTGTGCGGATCATAAACAAAGTCAGCCTCATGACCGGCAAGCGTACGCTGTACCGGTTCGTCAGTCAGATAAGGACGATATACATAATCAATTTCACCCTCCGGCGTGATGACCTTGTGCGGCTTGCTTTCCCCCTGCTTGTACTCGTATGTCTGCTCGCGCCCACCCGTACTGGACCAGACCATCAGATCCAGGCCATCGAAGCGCTGCTCGCCCAATAGCGGCAGGTCATTCACCCAGATCTTGACCGGCAGGTCTTTATCGCTGTGCGCAGCGTACGTTCGATAAACCACCTCGCCTTCGCGCAAGCTATGTGTCACCAGGCGCTGGAAGCCATCGTAAGTGAAGGCCTCCGTCTGCTTGTTCACGTTGCCGTCAAGGCCCGAGATTTCCTTGGTCTTCAGGCCAAACCCGTCGTACTCGGTCAGCGTCTGGCTTTCAAGAACCGTCTCTTTTTCATCGTCGGGGCATTCCTTCACCCAACGCCGCACCTGAACTGGCAATTCAAACAGGTCCAGCTGGGTTTCGGTCACGCCGGTCTTGCGCCCGTTATCCAACTCGTTGCCGCCGCCGTCGAACATCTGCTGCCGCCATTCACGCGTGATCGGGCCTGTCTTGCCATCACCGATAGGGTCCGTTTGCGCAAACTCACCCACACCGTCAGGCCCAATGACTCCCAGCTGTTCCTCCCAGGCGTCGTAGCGATAATGGCTTGTCAGGTACAAATCGCCGCTGGTCATCCAGTCAATCTCGGTCTCTTCCGCGAGCTTGTCCCGATTGTCGTACTTCGCGCTGTAAGTGGGCTTGGTTTCGCGATCTGACCTGGGCTTTTCCTTTGCGCCACGCACTGCGCGCCGCCTCTTTGGGCCCTCTTCTGTTATTGAGCCCGGAGAGCTGGGCGCAAACCATCATCGACAAAGACACCACGATCGATAACAGCACGCCACCAGACAACTACACGGTGCTCGACGGTGCCACTCTCACCGCCAACGGCGCCAACGCCCTCAACATCGAGGTACGGGAAGGCTCCAGGCTGGTACTCGACACCAGCACCGTGAACGCCACCGGCAATGCAACCGGGATAAGGCTGCGCGACGGCAGCAGTGCCACCCTCAGCGGCAGCCACGTGTCATCGGCAGTCCAGGGGCTGGGCCTCGGGGCAGGCACACGGCTGGATGCACACGACAGCGTGATCAGCGGCGGCAACGCCGGGGCAGTCATCAACAACAGCCTGGTGACGCTGTCCGCCAGCCAGCTGCTGGGCACCGACACCACCGGCGTGGGGGCCCAGCTGTTCGACGGCGAGCTGCAGGCCAGCGCCGGCAGCCGCATTGTCGGTGGCCAGAATGGCATTCGCTTGCGTGGCGACAGCGGCCAAGCTGCCAGGACAGGCACGGTGGTATTGGATGCCAGCCACGTAGAAGGCCAGAACGGGTCAGCGATAGCCGTCGGCACTGTAGGCAGCGCACCAGCCAGCGCCAGGATCGAGGTACTGAACGGCTCCACCCTCAAGGCCGGCAACGGCACCCTGGTTGAAGTGGGTGCCGTCGGCACCGCGGACATCCTGGTCAGTGCCAGCGCCCTGGAAGGCAATATCATCATTGCCGAAGGCGGCAGCGGCAACCTGACCCTGGCCAACCAGGCCACCCTCAAAGGCCGCCTTGAAAACCTCGATCGCCTGGCATTGAACAGCGGCGGCCGGTGGACAATGACCGGTGATGCCCAGCTCAAGGACCTGGTGATGGACGGCGGCGCGGTGGAATTTGGCGACAACGGCGAATTCCTTACACTGGAGGTGGCCACAGTGGAAGGCAGTGGCCGCTTCAACATGAATGTCGATTTCGCGGACGGCCGGGGCGACCTGCTGAAAATAACCGGTAATGCCACCGGCAACCACCAGATCCGGGTTACCAGCACCGGCAAGGATCCACTGGCCGATAGCGAACTGCGCCTGGTGGAGACCGCCGCAGGCAGCGATGCCAGCTTCACCCTGGAGGGCGGGCCGGTTGACCTCGGTACCTTCGCCTACGGCCTGGCACAACGCGGCAATGACTGGTACCTGGATACCTCGATGCGTTCGCTCAGCAACGGCACCCAGACCATCCTGGCACTGGCCAATACCGCTCCCACGGTGTGGTATGGCGAGCTCACCACCTTGCGCAGCCGCATGGGTGAAGTGCGCCGCAACGATGGTGCTGCGGGCGCCTGGATGCGCAGCTATGGCAACCAGTACAACGCCTCTACCTCCGGCTTCGGTTACAAGCAACAGCAACAAGGGCTGTCGTTCGGTGCCGATGGCCGCTTGCCAATCGGCGACGGCAACTGGCTGGCCGGGGTAACGGCAGGTTACAGCAATTCCGACCTCAACCTGCAGGGCGGCAGTTCGGGCTCGGTCGACAGCTACCACATCGGTGCCTACACCACCTGGCTCGACCCACAAAGCGGCTACTACTTCGACGGGGTTGCCAAGCTCAACCGCTACCAGAACCGCGCCGATGTGCAACTGAGCGACGGCAGCAAGACCAAAGGCGATTACAGCAACCACGGCATCGGCGTTTCGCTGGAGGCCGGCCGGCACATCAAGCTGGACCATGGCTATTTCATCGAGCCTTATGCCCAGCTGGCGGCCATGGCAATCGAGGGGCAGTCGTACCACCTGGCCAATGGCTTGCAAGCCAGCGGTGACGACACCCGCTCGCTGCAAGGCAAGCTGGGGGCTACCGCCGGGCGCACCTTCGACTTCGGCCAGAGCCGCATGCTCCAGCCTTATGTGCGGGTTGCCGGGGCCCATGAGTTCGTCAACAACAACCGCGTGAAAGTCAACGGCAACAGCCTGGATAACGACCTGGGCGGTTCTCGTGCAGAGCTGGGTGCCGGTGTGGTAGCGGCCTGGGCCGAGCAGTGGCAAGTGCATGCGGAGTTCGACTATGCCAACGGCGAACGCCTGGAACAGCCGTGGGGGGCCAGCCTGGGCGTACGTTACAACTGGTAGCCGTGAATAGTGCCCGGCAGCATCCTTGATCCACTGCTGGGCCCGTCATTCATGCGATGAGTTTTTCATTCCGGAGGCGTCACCATGTCTTTCGTAGCTCACCTTCGTTGGTTGTTTACCCGCTTGCTTCGACCGACGGCCCAGTCGGACAAGCTTGCTCCTGTCCTGATTGAAGACCTACTGGACGATATCGAGGGCGGCGAGAGCAACCTGTTGCGCTACAGCGCTACGCAAAAGCCCCTGCGCGTGGCGTTCGAGATGTGGGAAAACTCCGACCCGAGCCCGGATGGCCCCGAAACACTAACGCTGTTCTGGAATGATCAGCCAGTCGACAGCAAGACCTGGACCGCTACGGTAGCCGAAACGGATCTTTTCATCATAGTGCCGGAACGCTACATGAGCACTGATGGGAAGCATACACTGCGCTACGAGGTGGAGCTGTATAACAGCAATGTTTCAGTCTCCCGGCCATTGGATATCTACATATTCACAACCCCGCCCGAACTCGCCAAGGATAGCGCCCTGCTGTTCGACCCGGCAGTCATTGCCAATGGGGTGACCGATGCCTACCTTCAGACCAATGGCGACGCCCTGCCCGCCATGGTTCCGGCCTACAAGAACGTTCGCCCCGGTGATGTCCTGACCTGGTACTGGAGCAAAACAGTCGGCGGCCAGGACCTGGTAGACAGCTGGACCCTGACCCTTGACGACACAAGCAAGCCGTTGCAAATCAATTTCCCCGGCGAGCTCATCCGCAAGCTGGGTGACGGCATTCGCTATGCGCATTACACGGTGCAGGACCGCGCCGGCACCCCTCTGCAACGCGCGCTGCCGATAGATCTGCAGTGCAACGCCACCCCACTGCCAACAAGGTTCGCTCCCCCTTACCTGAAGGAAACAGGCAGCACCGGCAGTAGCAGCACGTTGAAACCAGCACGGGCCACGAACGGTGGCACAGCGGTCATCAAATCGGGCAGCAGCTTCGAACCCGACGACATCGTGACAATGTACTTTGCGCATCCGGGCGAACACGGTGCCTTCAGCGCAGTCGTGAGCATTGCCCCCGGCGAGATGGAGTGTGCTATCCCCAGAGCGAACATTGCGGCGCGGATGGGCAGCAAGCTGGAGCTGTATTTCGAAGTCACGCGGCGTGGCAAGAATCACCCCTCAGACCCGCACCTTCTCAAGGTGGAAGCCCCGGACATTGGAGCCCCACAATCTGAACAGATCGGCAGCGAGCCGTTGAGCCTGAGCAAAATGGGCCCTGTGACCTTTACCCTGGAGCGCTGGGTGCTCAAGGATACCGGCCAGTTCGTCAGGCTTTACATTACAGGCGTACGCAACGATGGCAGCAAGGACCCGGTCGTGGTCGCAGAGGCAACACCGGTACCGTCGGCTGATGGCGACATGACGATCGGGACGGTAACTGCTGATGCGCTGAGGGTATTCGTCACACCGTCGGATCTGGAGATACTGGCGTTCCTCAGTGTCGACAACAAGCAGAGTTGGATTACCTCTCTTCCATTGCCGGTTCAACTGGTGAAATGACCAAAAAAAAACCACTCCATATGGAGTGGTTTTTTTGAATTGGAGCGGGAAACGAGACTCGAACTCGCGACCCCGACCTTGGCAAGGTCGTGCTCTACCAACTGAGCTATTCCCGCATTGTGAAGCTTTACCGCTATCGGCGTGAAGCGCCTTGAAGACCTTCACCACCACTGCACCGCATAGACGCCACAGTATTGAACTGGAGCGGGAAACGAGACTCGAACTCGCGACCCCGACCTTGGCAAGGTCGTGCTCTACCAACTGAGCTATTCCCGCAAATGGCGTCCCCTAGGGGACTCGAACCCCTGTTACCGCCGTGAAAGGGCGGTGTCCTAGGCCACTAGACGAAGGGGACACACGACACTTTTCAGTGCACCAGGTTTGAACCTCACGATTCAGCCTGGATTTTCTTTTCCTGCCCCGCCATTAGGCGCTGCCGGAGAAACTGGAGCGGGAAACGAGACTCGAACTCGCGACCCCGACCTTGGCAAGGTCGTGCTCTACCAACTGAGCTATTCCCGCAAATTGGCGTCCCCTAGGGGACTCGAACCCCTGTTACCGCCGTGAAAGGGCGGTGTCCTAGGCCACTAGACGAAGGGGACACGCTGCTGGCATTACTGCCTGCTTTCACTCCCTGCCGCGTTTCGCTGTGTGCTTTACGCTGCAAGTGGCGCGCATTCTATGGATGGTTCGGACAGGCGTCAACCCCTTTGTAGAAATTTATTTAAATCAATGACTTCCGGGTGAGTTGGGGTGCAGATGCGGGAGGGGTTGCCGATATAGGGAGAGGCAATCCTGTGCCGGCCCTTTCGCGGCTAAAGCCGCTCCCACAGGGACCGTGCGCAGCTTGAAGGCAGTGCCGTACCTGTGGGAGCGGCTTTAGCCGCGAAAAGGCCGGTACAGGCATATAGCCGCTATTCGCCCCCCGGCAAACTCACTACACTCAAAGCTGTAATTCTTCTTCAATGAGGCATTAACGGTGACACCACTTCTGATCACCCTGCTCATCGTGGCGGGTATCGCGTTGCTGATCGTGATCGGCTACCTAAACAATGTGGTCGAGAACGGCAAGCTCGAGCGCGCCCGGATGAAGGTCGAGCTGGCCGACCGCCTGCGCCGCTGTGGCGAAATCACCGAGACCTTCCCCGGCCAGTTCATGACCCCGGCGCTGAAGTTGCTGCTGACCCGCCTGGAGCTCAACCTCAACCAGCGTCAACTGGCGATGGACAAGCACAATGCCGAAATCAAGGCGCGCATCGCCGAACTGGAGAGGCTGATTGCCCAGGGCGGGCAAATTCCGGTGAACAACCCGCCCAACCCGATCCAGACCGAGATCAAGGCCAAAGATGTCCGCTTCCTGCTGGAGGCGTTGCACAACCAGGTGACCCGCGCCGCCCAGGAGGGCTTCCTGCCCACGCCCGAGGCCAAGCAATGGATCAAGGAAATCCGCCATATCCTGGTGCTGCTGCATATCGAGTTCTTCAACAACCTCGGCCAGCAGGCCCTGCAGCAGAACCAGCCAGGCCAGGCGCGCCTGGCCTTCGAGCGCGGCGTGCAGTACCTGCGCAAGCAGCCGGAACCGAAGGTGTATGAAGAGCAGCTGACGTACCTGGAGAAGCTGCTGGCCCGGGCCAACGCCCAGGTGCTGGACCGCATGGCCCCGGCGGAGGACGAGCAGAATGAACTGACCCAGGGGCTCAAGACCGATGAGGAAGAGACCTGGAAGAAGAAGGTGATGTACGACTGATGCTTTAACCTGTACTGGCCTCTTCGCGGCTAAAGCCGCTCCCACAGGGACCGCATCGCCCTCAGGCTTGATGCCATCCTTGTGGGAGCGGCTTTAGCCGCGAAGAGGCCGGTACAGGCAACGACCATCAGCAGTCGGTCAGTTCCAGAAAAATCGCCGCCAACCGCTCCAACCCCACCTGATCCGCCTCACTGAAGCGCCCAAGCTTCGGGCTGTCCAGGTCCAGCACACCAATCAACCTGCCCTCCTTCACCAGCGGGATCACCAGCTCGCTGTTGGACGCGCTGTCGCAGGCAATGTGCCCCGGGAACGCATGCACGTCCTCTACCCGCTGGGTCTGCCGGGTGGCCGCTGCCGCCCCGCACACGCCCTTGCTGAACGGGATGCGCACGCACGCCACCTGGCCCTGGAACGGGCCCAGCACCAGTTCTTCGTTGCGGTTGAGGTAGAACCCCGCCCAGTTCAGGTCGTCCACCTGGTTATAGAGGAACGCCGAAAACTGCGCGGCATTGGCGATGAAGTCACGCTCGTCGGCAAACAGCGCCTGCACTTGCGCCGCCAGCAGGTTGTAGCCGTCGAGGCCGGCGCCACTGGCATTGAGGTCGATCATTTACTTTTGCTCCAGCAATTGCAGCCCGACCCAGTAGCGGGCGAACTGATAGGCACAACGGCCATTACGGTTACCGCGGCCGGTGGCCCAGCGCACGGCGAGGATGTCGAGTTCTTCGCTGCGCTGCCAGGCCAGGCCGGCAGTTTGCGCGAGCTGGCCGATCCAGTGCTCGACCACGTTCAGGAAGTGTTCCTGGGTGAAGGGGTAGAACGACAGCCACAGGCCAAAACGGTCGGACAGGGCAATCTTGTCTTCCACCGCTTCGCTGGGGTGCAGCTCGCCGTCCACGCGCCTCCAGTTCTCGTTGTCGCTCTCCTTCTCCGGCACCAGGTGGCGGCGGTTGGAGGTAGCGTACAGCAGCACGTTGTCGGGGGCCTGCTCTAGCGAGCCGTCGAGCACGCTCTTGAGCACCCGGTAGTCGCCCTCCCCGGCTTCGAACGACAGGTCGTCGCAGAACAGGATGAAGCGCTGCGGCAGCTTCTGCAGCTGCTCGACTACACGCGGCAGGTCGGCCAGGTGGTCGCGTTCGATTTCGATCAGGCGCAGGCCGGCACCGGCGTGCTCGGCCAGCAGGGCACGTACCAGCGACGACTTGCCGGTGCCGCGCGAGCCCCACAGCAGTGCATGGTTGGCCGGCATGCCGTTGATGAACTGATGGGTGTTGCGGCCCAGCTGGTCACGCTGCAGGTCGACGCCGATCAGGTCGCTGAGGCGGATGTCCAGGCTGACTTCCAGCGGCAGCAGGTAGCCGCTGCGGCCATCGCGCTGCCAGCGCGCGGCCAGGGTGGCGGCCCAGTCGATGTTCGGGCGCTGGGCCGGCAACAGGGGTTCGAGGCGGGCCAGTACCGATTCGGCGCGGTCCAGGAAAGCAATCAAGCGAGCGTCCATCAGGGCTCCTGCAAATTCAGATTCGGGGCTGCTGTGCCGGCCTCTTCGCGGCTAAAGCCGCTCCCACAGGTTTATCACCGCCCTTGAGACCTGTGATGTACCTGTGGGAGCGGCTTTAGCCGCGAAGAGGCCGGCACAGCCAGTAGAACAATCAAGGCTGAATGTGTGACAGACCCACCAGCAGCCGGGGCTATTCGGCTATGCTTGCGCAGCGCAAGGGACGTGAAACCGGCTCGGGACACATGGATATCAAGTTCACCAATCGCCTGTCATACAAGCAAGCCCGGTTGACAGTCCTGGTCGGCTTCATCCTGGGAACATTGCTCAGTCTCATCCAGATCGGCATCGATTATGCCAGCGAAGACGCGTCCATCAACCGTGAAGTGCGCGCCTTGCTGCAAATCAGCCACAACCCGGCTTCGCGCATCGCCTACAACATCGACTCGGAACTGGCCCTGGAGCTGACCCGCGGCCTGCTGCAATCGCCGGCGATCATCCGTGCGCGGCTGATCGACAACAACGAAACAGTGCTGGCCGACGTCGAACGGCCGCGCCTGCAGGACCGCTACCGGCCGCTCAGCGACTTCCTGTTCGGCGACCAGCGCCAGTTCAAGGAACGCCTGTACCTGACCCACATGCCCGAGGAATACCTCGGCACCCTGTACCTGGAGGTGGACACCTACGCCTTCGGCAGCCGCTTTCTCGACCGCGCCGGCATCACCCTGCTCAACGGTTTCGCCCGCAGCCTGGTGCTGACCGGCATCCTCCTGGCGCTGTTCTACATGATGCTGACCAAGCCGCTGGTGACGGTGATCGGCGCGCTCAGCGGCAGCGACCCGCGCAAGCCCCGGCAAACCCGCGTGGCCTGCCCGCACGGCCACGAACACGACGAGATCGGCGTACTGGTGAAGGTCGCCAACCAGCAGTTCGTCAGCATGGCCACCGAGATCGAGCAGCGGCGCACCGCGGAAAACCGCCTGACCCAGTACCTCAACGAGCTGGAAGATATCGTCTCGGCACGCACCAACGAGCTGAAGGCCAGCAACAGCAGCCTGAGCCTGTCCAACCAGGAGCTGGAGGAAGCCCGCCGCCGTGCGCTGGACATGGCCCAGGCGCGCGCCGCCTTCCTCGCCAACATGAGCCACGAAATCCGTACCCCGCTCAACGGCATGCTCGGCATGATCGCCCTTGCCCTGGACAGCCCGCTGCCCAGCGAGCAGCGCCAGCAGCTGGCGATAGCCCATGACTCGGGCAAGGTGCTGGTCGAGTTGCTCAACGATATTCTCGACCTGTCCAAGTTCGATGCCGGCCAGTTGGAGCTGGAGCGCATTCCGTTCGACATGGGCTCGATGGTCGAGGACACTGCCAACCTGCTGTCGCAGAACACCGCGCAAAGCGTGGAGCTGACCTGCCTGATTGCCCGCGACTTCCCCAGCAGCGTGCTTGGCGACCCCACGCGGGTACGGCAGATCGTCAGCAACCTGCTGTCCAACGCCCTCAAGTTCACCCGCTTCGGCCGCGTGGATGTACGCCTGTCGACCATCGTCGGCGGTGTGCGCCTGGAAGTGCGCGACACCGGCATCGGCATTCCCGAAGAAGCCCAAGCGCGGATCTTTCAGCCATTCACCCAGGCCGGCGCCGGCATCACCCGCCAGTACGGCGGCACCGGCCTGGGCCTGGCGCTGACACGCAACCTGTGCAAGGCCATGCAGGGCCACCTGCATATCAAGTCCGACCCGGGCTTCGGCAGCCGCTTCACCGCCGAGCTGCCACTGGCGGTGCACACCGAGGCCATCCCGCCGGCACCGTTGCACGGGCGCGTGGCGGCGCTGAGCGCGGCCGGCAGCGGGCTCGATGAACTGTTGCAGGACCTTTTGCCCGCCTGGGGCCTTGCCTATCAGCACCATGACAGCAGCGCGGGGCTGGACGCCACGGCCATCGACCTGCTGATCACCGACAGCCTGGACCAGCTGTTCGAACTGCGCCCGGCATTGAAGACACCGATCCTGCTGGTGACCGCCTACGGCAACTTCCTGCCCAGCGAACAGTCGGTCACCCTCGCCCCCCTGCACCAGCTGGCCCGGCCGCTGGCGCGCAATGCCCTGTACCAGACCTTGCGCCGCACCTTGCAGGGCCACGAGCCCGAACACCCGCTGGCCACCCCGGCCATCACCCTGGAACAAGGCCGCGCGCGCATCCTGCTGGTGGAGGACAACCCGGTGAACCAGCTGGTGGCCAAGGGCATGCTGGCCAAGCTCGGTTGCCAGGTACAGCTGGCCACCCAGGGCGCCGAGGCCCTGGAGCTACTGGAACAGGACGAGTTCGACCTGGTACTGATGGACTGCAACATGCCGGTGATGGACGGCTACGAGGCCAGCCGGCGCATCCGCCAGAGCGGCCGCTGGCCCGACCTGCCGATCGTTGCCCTGACCGCCAACGCCATGCCCGAGGAGCGCGAGCGCTGCCGGGCAGCGGGCATGAACGACTACCTGGCCAAGCCGTTCCGCCGTGAAGAGCTGCTGGCGCTGGTCGACCACTGGGTGCCGGTCAACGGCTGAGCAGGCGCTCGATGTCCGCTTCCAGGGCCTGCGGCTTGGTGGTGGGGGCGTAGCGCGTTACCTGGCCAGAGGCCGGGTCGACCAGGAACTTGGTGAAATTCCACTTGATCTTCTGGCTGCCCAGAATGCCCGGGGCGCGCTGCTTGAGTTCGACGAACAGCGGGTGGCTGCCGGGGCCGTTGACCTCGACCTTACGGAACAGCGGGAAGCTCACGCCGAAATTGCGCTCGCAGAACTGGGCAATTTCCCGCGCATCGCCCGGCTCCTGCTTGCCGAACTGGTTGCAGGGGAAGCCCAGCACCACCAGGCCGCGTGCGCGATAGGCCTGCCACAGTTGCTCCAGGCCCTTGTACTGCGGGGTAAAACCGCACTGGCTGGCGGTATTGACCACCAGCAACGCCTTGCCGGGGAAGTCGCCGAGCTTCTTGTGCTCGCCGCCCAGGGTCACGCAGGGGATGTCCAGTATCGATCCAGCCATGGTCGGGCTCCGGTCAGTCGCGCGGGCGCAGGTCGATGCACACCGAGTTGATGCAGTAGCGCAGGCCGGTAGGTGGCGGGCCATCGGGGAACACGTGGCCCAGGTGCGCATCGCAGCGGGCACAGGTGACTTCGGTGCGGATCATGCCGTGGGAGGTGTCGCGGATCTCGATCATCGCGCTCTCCTCGATGGGGGCGTAGAAGCTCGGCCAGCCGCAGCCGGAATCGAACTTGGTCTGCGCATCGAACAGTGCCAGGCCGCAGCAGATGCAATGGTAGATGCCGTCGCGGCGCTCGCTGTTGTACTTGCCGCTGAACGGCCGTTCGGTGCCCTTGAGGCGGCACACCTGGTACTGCTCGGGGTCAAGCATCGACCGCCATTGATCCAGGGTTTTCTCGATCTTTTGCATGTAGGGACCTCGGCAGGCTGAATTTCACTGCGCACCGTCTTTTCCGGGGCGCGGGTGGCACGTATATTAGTTGGCTTCGTGTGCCAGGCGTTCAGTCTGGCACCCGCTTCCTGCCCTTTCAAACCTTTCGGCGGGGCGTAGCGCGTTTTCTCAATCGGGATCCCATCATGCAGTTCAGCAAATCGAACAAGCTCGCCAATGTCTGCTACGACATTCGCGGCCCAGTGCTCAAGCACGCCAAGCGCCTGGAAGAGGAAGGCCACCGCATCCTCAAGCTGAACATCGGCAACCCGGCGCCCTTTGGCTTCGAGGCGCCTGACGAAATCCTCCAGGATGTGATCCGCAACCTGCCCACCGCGCAGGGCTACAGCGACTCCAAGGGCCTGTTCAGCGCGCGCAAGGCGGTTATGCAGTACTGCCAGCAGAAGCAGATCGAAGGCGTCGGCATCGAGGACATCTACCTGGGTAACGGTGTGTCCGAGCTGATCGTGATGTCGATGCAGGCGCTGCTCAACAACGGCGACGAAGTGCTGATCCCGGCCCCCGACTACCCGCTGTGGACCGCCGCCGTGAGCCTGGCCGGCGGCAAGCCGGTGCACTACCTGTGCGACGAGCAGGCCGACTGGTTCCCCGACCTTGAGGACATCAAGGCCAAGATCACCCCGAACACCAAGGCCCTGGTGATCATCAACCCGAACAACCCGACCGGCGCGGTGTATTCCAAAGAGCTGCTGCTGGGCATGCTGGAACTGGCCCGCCAGCACAACCTGGTGGTGTTCTCCGACGAGATCTACGACAAGATCCTGTACGACGAAGCCGTGCACATCAGCACCGCCTCGCTGGCCCCCGACCTGCTGTGCCTGACCTTCAACGGCCTGTCCAAGTCGTACCGGGTGGCGGGCTTCCGTTCCGGCTGGCTGATCATTTCCGGGCCCAAGCACCACGCGCAAAGCTACATCGAAGGCATCGACATGCTGGCCAACATGCGCCTGTGCGCCAACGTGCCGGCCCAGCATGCCATTCAGACCGCGCTGGGCGGCTACCAGAGCATCAACGACCTGGTGCTGCCACCGGGCCGCCTGCTGGAGCAGCGCAACCGCACCTACGAACTGCTGAACGACATCCCGGGCGTGAGCTGCGTCAAGCCGATGGGTGCGCTGTATGCATTCCCGAAGATCGACCCGAAGGTTTGCCCGATTCACAACGACGAGAAGTTCGTGCTCGACCTGCTGCTGTCGGAGAAGCTGCTGATCGTTCAGGGTACGGCGTTCAACTGGCCGTGGCCGGACCATTTCCGCGTGGTCACCTTGCCGCGGGTGGATGACCTGGAGGCGGCGATTGGCCGGATCGGGAATTTCCTGAAGGGTTATTCGCAGTAAGTGAAGGCCCTGGGGGCGCTTTGCGCCCCTTTCGCGACACAAGGCCGCTCCTACAGGGTTACGCGATCAGTTGTAGGAGCGGCCTTGTGTCGCGATGGGCTGCAAAGCAACCCCAAAACCCCACAGGATGTTTCTTACATCCTGCAACGCTCTATCCCACAGCCCCCGCACCATCCTCTGCCATACTCCGCCGTACACAGTTTGAAATAGTCGCCCGATTGAATCGGCACGGCAGGCCCCTTATATACCCCGCAGTAAGCGACAACTCATCCGTCAGGAGAACGTAACAACCATGATGCGCATTCTGTTGTTTGTAGCCACCAACCTCGCGGTGGTGCTGGTTGCAAGCATTACCCTGAGCCTGTTCGGTTTCAACGGGTTCATGGCCGCCAACGGGGTCGACCTGAACCTCAGCAGCCTGCTGGTGTTCTGCGCCGTGTTCGGCTTTGCCGGCTCCCTCGTCTCGCTGTTCATCTCCAAGTGGATGGCGAAGATGACCACCGGCACCCAGATCATCAGCCAGCCGCGCACCCGCCACGAACAGTGGCTGCTGCAAACGGTCGAAGAGCTGTCCCGTGAAGCGGGCATCAAGATGCCCGAGGTGGGTATCTTCCCGGCGTACGAGGCCAACGCCTTCGCCACTGGCTGGAACCGCAACGACGCACTGGTAGCCGTGTCCCAGGGCCTGCTGGAGCGTTTCTCGCCCGATGAAGTGCGCGCAGTGCTGGCCCACGAGATCGGCCACGTGGCCAACGGCGACATGGTCACCCTGGCGCTGGTGCAAGGCGTGGTGAACACCTTCGTGATGTTCTTCGCACGCATCATCGGCAACTTCGTCGACAAGGTGATCTTCAAGAACGAAGAAGGCCAGGGCATTGCCTACTACGTGGCGACCATCGTTGCCGAGCTGATCCTGGGCATTCTGGCCAGCATGATCGTGATGTGGTTCTCGCGCCGCCGCGAATACCGCGCCGACGAAGCCGGTGCACAACTGGCCGGTACCGCGGCGATGATCGGTGCCCTGCAGCGCCTGCGCGTGGAGCAAGGCCTGCCGGTGCACATGCCCGACACCATGAAGGCCTTCGGCATCAATGGTGGCCTGAAGCACGGCCTGGCCGGGCTGCTGATGAGCCACCCGCCGCTGGAAGACCGTATCGAGGCCCTGCGCCGTCGCGGTTGATCCAACCGGTAAAAAAAAGGGCGGCTTCGGTCGCCCTTTTTTGTACACCTGTGCCGGCCTCTTCGCGGGTAAACCCGCTCCCACAGGCTCACCACACACCTTGAGGATTGTGCAGTACCTGTGGGAGCGGGTTCACCCGCGAAAGGGCCGGTGCAGGCTACACACCTGTCAGCGGCTGACCCGGTAAACCCGCTCCAACAAGCTCGACACCCCGGCCTGCAAGAACTTCGGGCTTTCCTCAATCACTTCCACTGCCTCCAGCTCATCCACCTGCCACCCGGCAAACCCCTGCCGCAGCTCCTCATCCCCCACCGAAAACGGCGGCCCGCCCAGCAAAGCCTGGTCATAATCCAGAGTCACCACCACCCCCTGGCAACCCGTCGGCAGCAAGCCCGACAACAACTGCATGTAAGCCACACGCATTTGCGGCGGCAAGGCAATCAGCGCCGCCCGGTCATACAGCCCCGCGCAGTCGCCGATATCCCCTGCCTGCAACGCAAAGAAATCCCCACACCAGAGCTCCACGTCACCACAGCGCCAAACCTCGAAAGCCCCGCGCTGTTGCACCTCGGCTTCAAGCCCATGCTCGCCAAAGAAAGCCTCCACCGCCCGCCGCGACAGCTCTACGCCCAACACGCGGTACCCCTGCCCGGCCAGCCAGGCCAGGTCCAGGCTCTTGCCGCACAACGGCACCAGCACGCGGCTGCCCGGCGCCAGGCCAAGCGTTGGCCAATACTTCTGCAGATAGGGGTTCACCTGCGCCTGGTGAAAGCCGATCTGGTTGTCGGCCCACCGTTGCTGCCAGAACGCTGGCTCCATGATCACTCCCGATTTTTAGATGGTTTGTCGGTAAAAGTTGGTTTGGATTTCGATCTGTAGTTGATTGAAGATGAGTGCATCTTAACCGTCAGGACCCTGCCATGCTGCCCAGCCTGTTCATTTCCCATGGTTCCCCCATGCTGGCCCTGCAACCCGGCGCCAGCGGGCCGGCGCTGGCCGGGCTGGCCAACGCCCTGCCCCGGCCGAAAGCGATCGTGGTGGTGTCGGCGCACTGGGAAAGCCGCGAACTGCTGGTTACCGGCAGCGCACGGCCAGAGACCTGGCATGACTTTTACGGTTTCCCACCGGCGCTGTATGCGGTGCAGTACCCGGCGCCGAGCGACCCCACCCTTGCCGGCCAGGTCAGTGAACTGCTGCAGGCTGCCGGGCTGCCTGCCCGGCTGGACGCGCAGCGGCCGTTCGACCACGGCGCCTGGGTACCGCTGTCGCTGATGTACCCGGATGCGAATATTCCGGTGGTGCAGGTTTCACTGCCCAGCCACATGGGGCCGGCGCTGCAGGTCAAGGTAGGCCAGGCGTTGGCGGGTTTGCGCGGCCAGGGCGTGCTGCTGATCGGCTCGGGCAGCATTACCCACAACCTGGGCGAATTGGACTGGCATGCCGGGCCGGATGTGATCGAGCCGTGGGCACTGGCGTTCAGGGATTGGGTGGTGGAAAAGCTGCGGGCGGATGATCAGGAAGCGCTGCTGGGTTATCGGCAGCAGGCGCCGTTTGCGGTGCGTAACCATCCCAGTGATGAGCATTTCCTGCCGCTGTTCTTTGCCCTGGGAGCTGGGGGCAAGTTCGGGGTGGTGCACCAAGGGTTTACCTTGGGGGCGTTGGGGATGGACATTTATCGGTTCGACTGAAGATAGCCGGGGGCGCTTTGCGCCCCTTTCGCGACACAAGGCCGCTCCTACAGAGGTTACGCGTCACCATGGGGTACGCGATCCCTTGTAGGAGCGGCCTTGTGTCGCGATGGGCTGCAAAGCAGCCCCAAAATGGCACAGGCAAAAAAAATCCCCAGCCAAAGCCGGGGATTTTTCATTGCGCCAGGATCAATCCTCGCGGTAGCGACGCAGCTTCAGCTGCTTGCCAGCCACGCGGGTGTCCTTGAGCTTGGACAGCAGCTTCTCCAGGCCATCTTCCGGCAGCTCGACCAGGCTGAAGCTGTCGCGCACCTGGATGCGGCCGATGGCGTCACGAGCCAGGCCACCTTCGTTGAGGATCGCACCCAGCAGGTTCTTGGCAGCGATGCCGTCACGAGCACCCAGGGCAGTACGGCAACGCACACGGCCTTCGGCCAGCGGCATCGGCGCACGGCGCTCGCGGTCACCACGCTCCGGACGCTCGCCACGCTCACCACGTTCGGTACGCTCACCACGCGGGGCGAAGCTCGGCACCAGCGGCTGCTCACGCTCTACCGCAGCCAGGTCCAGCGCCTGGCCATTGGTGGCCTTGCGCAGCAGGGCAGCAGCCAGGGCACGCGCGCTGCAACCCAGGTCGGCGGTCAGGCGGTCGAACAGCTCGCCGTGGGTGGCTTCCGCTTCGGCAACCAGCGGCGCCAGGCTCGTGGTCAGCTTCTTGATGCGGGCGTCCAGCACGGCCTGGGCATTCGGCAGGCGGGCTTCGGCAACTTTCTGCCCGGTTACGCGCTCGATCACCTGCAGCATGCGGCGCTCACGCGGGGTGACCAGCAGCAGTGCACGGCCATCGCGACCAGCACGGCCGGTACGGCCGATACGGTGTACGTAGGACTCCGGGTCGTACGGCATGTCGACGTTGAACACGTGAGTGATGCGCGGTACGTCCAGGCCACGGGCAGCGACGTCGGTAGCAACAACGATGTCCAGGCGGCCATCCTTGAGCGAGTCGATCACGCGCTCACGCTGGTTCTGGGCGATGTCGCCGTTCAGCGCGGCAGCCTTGTAGCCCTTGGCTTCCAGCGCGGAGGCCAGGTCCAGGGTGGCTTGCTTGGTACGCACGAAGGCGATCAGCGCGTCGAACTCTTCCACTTCCAGCAGACGCAGCACAGCCGGGATCTTCTGGTCGGCGTGGACCATCAGGTGGGCCTGCTCGATCGCGGTAACGGTCTGGGTCTTGCTCTGGATCTTGACGTGCTTGGGCTCGCGCAGGTGGCGTTCGGCGATCGAACGGATCGACGACGGTAGGGTGGCGGAGAACAGCACGGTCTGGCGGCTGGCCGGGATGGCATCGAAGATCACTTCGAGGTCGTCCATGAAGCCCAGCTTGAGCATCTCGTCGGCTTCGTCCAGTACCAGGTACTGCACGGTCGACAGGACTTTTTCGTCACGACGCAGGTGGTCGCACAGACGGCCCGGGGTGGCCACGACGATTTGCGCGCCGTTGCGGATCGCACGCAGCTGTGGGCCCATCGGGGCACCACCGTAGACGGCGACCACGTTCACGCCCGGCATCTGCTTGGCGTAGGTTTCGAAAGCGGTAGCAACTTGCAGCGCCAACTCACGGGTTGGCGCCAGGATCAGGGCTTGCGGTTCGCGCTTGCTCACATCGATCTTGTTGAGGATCGGCAGGGCGAAGGCAGCGGTCTTGCCGGTGCCAGTCTGCGCCTGGCCGATCATGTCGTGACCGGCGAGGATGATCGGGATCGATTGTTGCTGAATGGCGGACGGCTCTTCGTAGCCGGTCGCCAGAACGGCAGCAACAATATTCGGATTGAGATCGAGAGCGGCGAAGCCGCCGGTTTCCTGGGTCATGGGTCTGCCTCTAGGTGCATCCGCAAAGACCCATGCTCCAAAGCTGCACAAGCCATGAAAGACCGACAGGTCACCCAGGCAGCTTTGGCGGCGGGGATTTGCGAAAACGATTGAAAAAGAAAACGTGGGAAAGTCCGCCTAGCGGACGTGCAGCCGAAGCTGGACTCGGAGGGTTTGCACCACCTGATTTTGCGGTCCGCTAAAAGACCGGCGCGTACTATACCCGAAATCGTGCGCAGACGTGAGGAATATTTTCAGGGTGCCTGGCCAGTGTCGGGCCATCAGCAATGTGCGGCTGAAACGATTCCTGTCTGCGATACCGCGTCGCCTGATTCGCGGGCACGCCCGCGAAGAAGCCAACTCAGGTAGCCGGCCGAATCTCGCGGATCAGCCCCTCGAGGCTGTACCCCAGGCGCGGCGCCAGCGCCTCGGCCCGGGCTTTCAGAGCATCCAGGTCCAGCGTCTGCTCCAGGTCCGCCGGCACCAGCAGGATCACATTGCCCTCCTTCACCGGCAGCTCCCAGTAATGCCGGTGGTACAACCCGCGCAGCAACGCCGCGCCCAGCGGCTTGCCGTCGTCGGTGGCCCACTGGTTGATCACCAGCCAACCACCCGGGTTCAGCTGCTGCTGGCAGTTCTCCAGGAAGTTCCACGCCAGGTGGCCCACCCCCGGCCCATGGTCGGTGTACAGGTCGACGAACAGCAGGTCGGCCTTCTCCGCCGTGGGCAACAGCTCCAGGGCATCGCCGATGCGTACATACAGCCGCGGGTCGTCGTCAAGGCCCAGGTACTCCATGGCCAGGCGCGGTACGTCCGGGCGCAGTTCGATGGCTTCGATGTCGTCCAGCGGCAGGAATTTCATGCAGGCCTGGGTCAGCGTGCCGGCACCCAGGCCGAGAAACAGCGCGCTCTCCGGCTGCTCGTGGCACAGCGCCCCCACCAGCATGGCGCGGGTATAGTCGTACTCCAGCCAGCTGGGGTCGGCCGTGAACACGCAGCTCTGCTCGATCGCATCGCCGAATTCCAGAAAGCGGTAGTCGTCGACTTCATACACGCTGATGACGCCAAAGGCGTCCTCCACCCGTGCCAGTAGCCGCTCTTCCCGTTCTGCCGCCATGCTCACCACCCACCCGCGCAAAAACGCGCATTGTCCGTCAACACCCTCGATGCAACAAGCGCAGCGCCAACTGTTACCATGGCCCAAAGCCTACAACCGACAAGACCGAGCCCGAGATGAACCAACCGTGGAGCCCCGACAGCTGGCGCGCCCTGCCGATCCAGCAGCAACCGACCTACCCCGATGCCGCGCACCTGCTGAAGGTCGAACAGACCCTGGCCAGCTACCCGCCGCTGGTGTTCGCGGGCGAGGCGCGCGAGCTGCGCCGACAGTTCGCCGAGGTCACCGAAGGCCGCGCCTTCCTGCTGCAGGGTGGCGACTGCGCCGAGAGCTTCGCCGAGTTCTCGGCGGCGAAAATCCGCGACACCTTCAAAGTGCTGCTGCAAATGGCCATCGTCATGACCTTCGCCGCCGGCTGCCCGGTGGTCAAGGTCGGGCGCATGGCCGGGCAGTTCGCCAAACCGCGCTCATCGGGCGATGAAACCATCGGCGACATCACCCTGCCCGCCTACCGTGGCGACATCGTCAACGGCATCGGCTTCGACGCAAAAAGCCGCATCCCCGACCCGGAGCGCCTGCTGCAGGCCTACCACCAGGCCACTGCCAGCCTCAACCTGCTGCGCGCCTTCGCCCAGGGCGGGTTTGCCGACCTGCACCAGGTGCACAAGTGGAACCTGGACTTCATCGCCAATTCGGCGCTGGCCGACAAGTACCACCAGCTGGCCAACCGCATCGACGAAACCCTGGCATTCATGCGCGCCTGCGGCCTGGACAGCGCGCCGCAGCTGCGCGAAACCAGCTTCTTCACCGCCCACGAAGCACTGCTGCTGAACTATGAAGAAGCCTTCGTGCGCCAGGACAGCCTGACCGGCGACTACTACGACTGCTCGGCGCACATGCTGTGGATCGGCGACCGCACCCGCCAGCTGGACGGTGCCCATGTGGAGTTCCTGCGCGGCGTGCACAACCCGATCGGGGTCAAGGTTGGCCCGAGCATGAACCCCGAAGAACTGATCCGCCTGATCGACACGCTGAACCCGGCCAACGACCCCGGGCGCCTGAACCTGATCGTGCGCATGGGGGCCGGCAAGGTCGGCGACCACCTGCCGGGGCTGATCCGCACGGTCGAGCGCGAAGGGCGCAAGGTGCTGTGGAGCTCCGACCCGATGCATGGCAATACCATCAAGGCCAGCAGTGGCTACAAGACCCGCGACTTTGCGCAGATCCTGGATGAGGTGAAGCAGTTCTTCCAGGTGCACCAGGCCGAGGGCAGCCATGCCGGCGGCATCCACATCGAGATGACCGGGCAGAACGTCACCGAATGCATCGGCGGCGCCCGGCCGATCACCGAGGATGCGCTGTCCGACCGCTATCACACCCACTGCGACCCGCGGATGAATGCCGACCAATCCCTGGAGCTGGCGTTCCTGATTGCCGAAACCCTCAAGCAGGTGCGGCGCTGAGCAACGCCTGGCGCAACTGGCTGCCCTCGGTACGCGGGCAGTTCAGTTGCACCTTCTCCAGCCCCAGCCAGCTGGCCAGGCGCAGCAGGTTGCCGGCCAGGGCCTGGTAACCCTCTTCGTCCAGGTCGGCTGCCTCGACATGCACGGCGTGCACTGCCAGTTGCCCCTGGGCGCGCTCGGCGCGCAGGTCCACGCGCGCGCCGATGCGTTCGCGGTACAGGAACGGCAGCACGTAGTAGCCGTACACCCGCTTGTGCGCCGGGGTGTAGATTTCCAGGCGGTAGCGGAAGTCGAACAAGCGCTCGGTACGGTTGCGTTCCCAGACCAGCGAATCGAACGGCGACAACAGCGCGCTGGCCTGGATGCGCCGGGGGATACGCGGCGCGCCGGCGCAGTAGGCAAGCTGCTTCCAACCCTGCACCTCGACCGCTTGCAGGCGGCCATCAGCCACCAGTTCGGCCAGTGCCGCTTTGCCCTGCGCCGGGTCCAGGCGGAAGTAGTCGCGCAGGTCGCGCTCGGTGGCTACGCCCAGGGCGGTGGCGGCGTGCAGCATCAAGCCCTGATGCGCCTCGGTCTCGCTGGGCAGTGGCTGGTCGAGGATCGACCTCGGCAGGACCTTTTCCGGTACATCGTAGAGCCGCTCGAAGCCGCGCCGGCCAGCAACCGTCACCTCCCCTGCGGCGAACAGCCACTCCAGTGCGTGCTTTTCCTCGCTCCAGTCCCACCAGGGGCCAGCCCGCTCCTCGCGGGTGGACAGGCTGCCCGCGCCAAGGGCGCCCTGTTCGCGGACCGCTGCCAGTACCCGGGCGATCACATCCTGGCGTTCACGGCCAAACTGCGCGAGCTGGCGATAGATGCCACGGCCAACGGCGGCATGGGCCATGCGCCAGCGCAGCAGTGGGTACAGGCTCAGCGGCAGCAGCGAGGCTTCGTGCCCCCAGTACTCGAACAACAGGCGCTGGCGGCCACTGCCCCAGGCGAGCTGGTCGAGAGTGGCAGGCAAGTAGTTGCCCAGCCGGGAGAACAGCGGCAGGTAGTGGGAGCGGACCAGGGCGTTGACCGAATCGATCTGCAACACGCCCAGGCGTTGCAGCATGCGCTTGAGTGCTGGCAGGGTCGGCGCCGATTCCGGCTGTTTGCCGAAACCTTGGGCAGAAAGGGCCAGGCGGCGGGCCTGGTTGATGGACAGCTTGAGGGGCAAGCCTGAACTCCTTGTAGTGTCTGTTCCGGCCCTTTCGCGGGTGAACCCGCTCCCACAGGGATCCCACTGGTCTCGGGGGAATGTGGAGTTCCTGTGGGAGCGGGTTCACCCGCGAAGAGGCCAGTGGTTCCACCGACAAACTTAGCCTATTTCCGCAGCGGGTCATCCCAGAAATGCCGCTCGGCCTCCTGCTGGATATCCGCCCGGCTCAACCCCAGGTCGTGCAGGGTCGCATCACTCAGGCTGGCCAGTTCCTGGCGCTGGCGGTACAGCTGCAGCCAGCGCGCCGGGCGCTGCAGGGCGGCATGCCAAAGGTGGTTCAGGGAAAAGACAGGTTGCTGGATGCTGCTGACATGACCTTTCATCGTGAAGCCCTCCGTGTTGATGGCTCCAGTCTCCTGCCAGGCATAAGATCAATCCAACGAATGTTTCTGATGCCATGCATCTCGGAGATTGATGCAATGTCCCAGTACCAGAGCCTCGATGCGGACGTACTGCGCACCTTCGTGGCCATCGCCGAGCAGGGCGGCTTCACCCGCGCCGGCGAGGTGGTCAACCGCACCCAGTCGGCGGTGAGCATGCAGATGAAACGCCTGGAAGAAGACATTTTGCAGCGCCAGCTGTTCGAGCGCGACGGCCGCCAGGTGCGGTTGACTGCCGAAGGCCAGGTGCTGCTCGGCTATGCGCGGCGCATCCTCAAGTTGCATGGGGAAGTGTTCAACACCCTGCGCATGCCGCACATGGTGGGGATCGTACGCATCGGTACGCCGGACGACTATGCCATGCGTTTCCTGCCGACCATCCTGTCGAGCTTTGCCCAAGCCTACCCGCTGGTGCAGGTGGAGGTGCATTGCGACTCCTCCAAACAACTGATGCTGCGCCAGGACCTGGACCTGACCATCGTCACCCGTGAACCGGGCAACGAGATTGGCCAGCTGCTGCGCCAGGAACGCCTGGTCTGGGCCGCCGCGGAAGGCTTCTGCCCGCAGGAGCAACGCCCCATGCCGGTAGCCTTGTTCAACACCGACTGCTTCTGCCGGGCCTGGACCTGCAATGCCCTGGAGGCCCAGGGCATCGACTACCGCATCGCCTATACCAGCCCGAGCCTGGCAGCGATCTTCGCCATCGTCACCGCTGGGTTGGCGGTGACCGCACAGTTGCAGAGCCTGATCGGCGGGAATATCCGCATTCTGGGCGAAAGCGAAGGGTTGCCGCAGTTGCCGGTGGCCAATGTGATGCTGGTGCGCAGTACCCAGAACCCTTCGCCGATCACCGATTGCATGGCCGACTACATTGTCGAAGGTTTCAAGTGAGCCGGGGCTGCTGCGCAGCCCATCGCGACACAAGGCCGCTCCTACAAGGGCACGCGATCCCCTGTAGGAGCGGCCTTGTGTCGCGATGGGCCGCAAAGCGGCCCCAAAATCTCAAAGCTCGAACCCGAGCATCACCGCACACCCCACCAGAAACACACAGAACATTGCCCGCAACACCTTCTCCGGCAATGCATGGGCCAATTTCACACCCCAGCTGATACTCAGCAGGCCGCCCATCGCCAATGGAACCCCCACCCCCCAGTCAACACTGTGGTGCACCCCATAGGTCACCAGGGTTACCAAGGTACTCGGCGCCGCCAGCGCCAGCGACAGCCCCTGCGCCACCACCTGGGTGGTACCGAACACACTGGTCAGGATCGGCGTGGCCACCACGGCCCCACCCACCCCGAACAAGCCGCCCATGGTGCCGGCAAAGCTGCCCAGCACACCCAGCCACGGCCAGGCATAGCGCAACTCGGCGCTGGGCGGCGTTACCTTCATGAACATCCGCGCCACGTTCCACACCGCCAGGGCCACCAGGAAGCCGACAAAGCCCAGGCGCATGGATTGCGCATCCAGCCCCACCGCCCAGATCGACCCCAACCAGGCGAACACGAAACTGCACAGCGACAACGGCACCGCATGGCGCAGCTCGATGCGGTTACGCTGGTGATAACGCCACAGCGCCAGCAGCACATTGGGCACTACCATCACCAGCGCCGTGCCTTGCGCCAGTTGCTGGTCCAGGCCGAACAGCACGCCCAGCGCCGGAATCGCGATCAGCCCGCCGCCAATGCCGAACAGGCCACCCATGGTCCCCAGGGCTGCGCCCAGCACGATATACAACAACCACTCGATCATCAGGGGCCTCATCCGCCTTTACACATAATGCGAGCATGCTAACGATTGCGGGCTGGCGGGGAAACGCACAGCAGCGCACAATGGCTGTGCGTTTTTCGCAAAAGCAAGGCAGCCATGAGCCCCGATACCCTGACCGACCAGCTAAGCCTGTTCCTCGATGTGCTGGAAACCGGCAGCTTTTCTGCCGCCGCCCGCCGCCACCCGCTGACCCCGTCCGCCGTGGCCCGGCGCATCGACAACCTGGAAAGCGCCGTGGGCAGCCGCCTGTTCACCCGCAGCACCCACGCCGTGCGTGCCACACCTGCCGGCAACGCCTTTGCCGAACGGGCCAGGCGCATCATCGAGGAGCTGCGCCTGGCCCGCGCCGAAGCGGTGTCGCTGAGCAATGCCCCCGAAGGCCTGATCCGCATCGACGCCCCCGCCGCATTCGGCCGCCGCCACCTGGCCCCGGCCATCGCCGATTTCCTGGTCGCCTACCCAGGCCTTGATGTGCAACTTCGCCTGATCGACAGCTTCGTCGACCTGCATGGCAGCCACCTGGGCGAAGTCGACCTGGTGCTGCGCGCCGGCCCCCTGGCCGACACCCGGCTGGTCGCCACGCCATTGGCCTACATGGTGCGCATCGCCTGCGCCAGCCCGGCCTACCTGGCCAGCCGCGGCATGCCCACCTGCCCCAGCGAACTGCCCGGGCACGACGGCCTGGACTGGGACGGCCTGGCGCCGCCATTCGCCTGGCGTTTCAACGTGGCCGGGCAAACCCGCCTGTACCGCCCCTCACGCATGCGCATGGCCGCCAACAACGCCGAAACCCTGCTGTTCGGCGCCCTCGCCGGTTTAGGCATAGCCCACCTGCCCACTTGGCTGATCAGTGAATACCTGCTGCGTGGCGAGCTGATACCTTTGTTTTGCGACGGTGGCTTGCCCCAAGCGGAAACCAGCGGTATCTACGCGCTTCGCCTGGAACATGAAACGAACTCTCGCAGTCGTTTGCTGCTCGAATTTCTCAAGAGCCGCTTCAGCCCGATTCCACCCTGGGACCTGGCCTTGCGCAGTGAACTGCGCGAATAAAGCGCGCACTTACGATCCGCGTGCCAGACTTTCCCATTGATTACCTTCAAGGACCTGCATGAACGCCAACACCCAAGCCTCCTGTGACGAGCTGCTGCTGGACAACCAGGTCTGTTTCGCCCTGCACTCCACCTCGTTGCTGATGACCAAGGTCTACAAACCGCTGCTGCAGGCCCTGGGCCTGACCTACCCGCAGTACCTGGCCATGCTCGTGCTGTGGGAGCACGACGGCCTGACCGTAGGCGAGATCAGCCAGCACCTGCTCACCGACCCCGGCTCGCTGACGCCGCTGCTCAAGCGCCTGGAAAGCGAAGGCCTGCTGCAGCGCAACCGCAGCCGCGAGGACGAACGGGTGGTACTGGTGCAGCTGACCGACAAGGGCCGCGCCTTGCAGCAGCAGGCCAAAGAAGTGCCGCAGTGCATCCTCAAGGCCAGCGGGCGCAGCCTGGAACAGTTGCAACAGCTGCAGGCCGACCTGCTGGCGCTGCGCGAGAACCTGCAGAAAACCCTCTGACAGCTATGCTGTGCAATGGCCGTTCGGATGAGCGGTGACGATTTATCTTGCGCACTAACTAATTGAGCGCTAATTTAAATCCCACACCAACCCGCGCCCTCCTCCAGACGGGGAGCGCACAGCACATTAGCGAGGCTCAAGATGCAAAAGGTCACTCCGCTGTACATCGCAGAAGCTACCTCCACCGGTGGGCGCGACGGCAAGTCCCGTTCCAGCGACGGCAAGCTGGTGGTCAGCCTGAGCACCCCCAAGGAACTGGGCGGCGCAGGCGGTGACGGCACCAACCCCGAGCAGATGTTCGCCGCCGGTTACTCGGCGTGCTTCATCGGTGCCCTGAAGTTCGTGGCCGGGCAGGAGAAAAAAGCCTTGCCGGCGGACGCCTCGATCACCGCGAAGGTGGGCATCGGCCAGATTCCGGGTGGTTTCGGCCTGGACATCGACCTGCACATCAACCTGCCGGGCCTGGCCCAGGCCGATGCTGAAGCGCTGGTGGAAAAGGCGCACAAGGTGTGCCCGTACTCCAACGCCACCCGCGGCAATGTGGATGTGCGCCTGCACGTGACCGTGTAAGGCTTGCAGCGCCTCATGTAGGAGCGGCCTTGTGTCGCGATGGGCCGCGAAGCGGCCCCAGGATCGGCCTGCGAAAGCAAGTATTCCTGTGGGATCGTCAGGGCCGCTTCGCGCCCCATCGCGACACAAGGCCGCTCCTACAAGGGAAGCGTGCCGCGGCCTGGAAGTTTGCAGGCATTAAAAAACCCGGCCAAGGCCGGGTTTTTTGCGTTTCACAGGAAGGATTACTTCTTGGAACGGCCTTTGAAGCTGTTGTCGCGAGTGTCGATATCGATCCACTCGTCGATCTGGATGAAGTCGGCAACCGAGATCTCGGTACCGTTCTTCAGCTTGGCAGGCTTCATCACCTTGCCCGAGGTGTCGCCGCGTGCAGCGTTCTCGGTGTAGACAACCTGGCGGCTGATGGTGGTCGGCAGTTCAACCGATACCAGGCGGCCTTCGAAGAACACGGCTTCGCAGACGTCTTCCATGCCTTCTTCGATGTACGGCAGAACGGCTTCGATGTCCTCGGCGTTCAGTTCGTACATGGTGTAGTCGGTGGTGTCCATGAAGGTGTATTCGTCACCGTTGATGAACGACAGGGTCGCTTCTTTGCGATCCAGGATCACGTCGTCCAGCTTGTCGTCTGCACCGTAGACGGTTTCGGTCTTGTAGCCGGTCAGCAGGTTCTTCAGCTTGGTCTTCATGATCGCGCTGTTACGGCCCGACTTGGTGAACTCAGCTTTTTGAACCAGCCACGGGTCGTTGTCGATCCGCAGGACGGTACCGGGTTTCAGTTCTTTACCAGTTTTCATTACGAAGTATCCGAATCTGGATGGATTTATAAAAATCGAGGCCGCGTATCATAGCGAATTTCGGTAAAAGTGTACTAGCGCTGTGGCAAGGTCCGGCTGAGCGGCCCGTCGCGCTGCCCAAAGCCGGGCATGCTGCTGCAGTTCCGGCCAGTGCTGGCGGGCCGCCTGCCAGGCCTGGCCCATGTCGCGGTCCATGTTCCAGGCACGCCACAAGCCAAGCAGGGCGGCATCGGCATCGTCTGACAACCCGTGTCGATAATGCGCGAGAAACGCTTCGAGCTTTTCCCAATGGGCATTCTCGTCCTGCACGTAGATGTGCCACAGCATCGGCTGCCCGGCCCACTGCGCGCGCACGAACGAGTCTTCGCCGCGCACGGCGTTGAAATCACAGCTCCACAGCAACCGGTCGTAGTCGTCCTGGCTGACGAAAGGTAGCACCTGCACGGTCAGCGCCCCTCGCTTGCGCACGCTGCCCACTTGCAGGGCCGCCTCGCCAAGCCACTGGCCGAGCCCCGCGAGGACGCGCCCTTGCGGCACCAGCAGGTGGCAAGGTTGCTCGCCTGAGGCCAAGGCATCAAGCCAGTTGCCCAGTTGCGGGTTTTCGTAGGCGAACAGGGAAATCAGCAACGCCCCCGCTTCAGGGTTTACGCCAAGCCCCTGCAAGAAGGCCTGACGTGCGCCTTGCTGGAACCCATCACGCCGCGCCAGCAGCGAGCCCTCGCGCAGCAGGCCACCGGTTTTTTCGGTAAAGCCGGGAAAGAAAAACACCTTGCGCAAGCCATTGGGCTGCGGCGAAGGCAAGCCATGGCAGCCCTCCACCCAGTCCTCGGCACTGAGGTATTCGAGGTTCAACCACAGCGGCGGCGTGGCGCGAGCACGCATTGCCTCCACATAAGCTGCTGGCAACTGGCAGGCGAAGGCACCGATTACCACATCAGCCGGCGCCACCGGCAACCAGGTCACCGGCCACTGGCGCACATCCACACCGTGCTGCCACTGCTGCGGGGCGGCGGCATCGGCCCCGGGGCACATGGGCGTGAACGCATTGAGGTCATCCACCCACAGGCGCACTGCCAGGCCGTGCTCGGCCACCAGCTGCCGGGCCAGGCGCCAAGTCACGCCTATATCGCCGTAGTTGTCGACGACGCTGCAGAAGATGTCCCAGGTGGCGTTCATGTGCCCTGCCCTCGCCCAGCGGAAAAACCGCGCATTCTGCGCATAAATTGTCGCTGACAAAAGCACCTGCGCGGAAAAATGCCCAGGCGCATGCGACAATGCACCCCGAACACCCTGCCAGGAGGCTGCCATGCCGCGCCACCGTGAACTGAAGATTACCCTCAAGCCGCTGCCGTTGATCGTGTGCGTTGCCCTTGGCCTGTGGCTGGGCGCCGTGGCGATCGCCGCCAGCCTGTGGCTGGCGCTGCAACTGTGGCCACAGCAGGTACAGCCACTGGCCCAGGCCGTGGCCCCCGCCGCGTACCGGCCTGCCGCGCCGCCAGCGCCCGCCCCTGCGGCGGATGCCCAGGCGGAAATGTTCGAACGCTACAAGGACATCCTGCACAAGCAGGAGGTGCAACAGGCCGCCGAGGCCGCCCAGGGCAACCCGCGCAACCTCAACAGCCCCAAGTGCCAGTTCTGGCTGCAGCAGAACCGCACCGCGCCCACCGACAAAAGCCAGGCCAACGTGCTGGAGTTCTGTTACTGACCATGGACAAGCCCAGCCTGCTGGCGCAGATAGTCGCCACCCTCGAGCATGACCAGGATGTGCTGACCCGCGCGGCGCAAACCGCGTACGAAGCCGCCACTGCCGAAGAGAACATCGCCGAAAACAAGTACGACACCCTGGGCCTGGAAGCCTCGTACCTGGCCACCGGCCAAGCCCGCCGCAGCGCCGAGATCCGCAAGGCGCTGGTGACCTACCAGCAACTGCTGCTGCGTGATTACGACCCGGCACGCGGGGTGCAGGTGAGCAACCTGGTAACGCTGGAGGATGAAGATGGCGGGCAACGCCGACTGTTCCTCGGGCCCGAGGCGGCGGGGTTGAAGATTGGCGAGGGGGATGGGCTGGTGACGGTGATTACCCCGCGCTCGCCGCTGGGGCAGCAGTTGGTCGGCAGGAAGGTTGATGATGAGGTGAGCCTGGGGGCACAGGCATTGTTCATAGTCGATGTTGTCTGAACCGGCCTCTTCGCTCCCCAGGCCAGTGATCCCCGTGTAGGAGCAGCCTTGTGCTGCGAAGGGGCCATGAGCGACACAGAAAGTCATTTGCCTTACCGGCCTCTTCGCAGCACAAGGCTGCTCCTACACGGTTTGCAAGGCATCGAACCGCCGCGCCAACCCCTGCTCTTCGAACTGTTCCACCACAAAATCGATAAACGCCCGGGTCTTGCCCGGCAACAGCTTGTGCTCGGCGAAATACAGGCTGATATACCCATCGTCCACGTACCAGTCCGGCAGCACCCGCTGCAGCCGCCCGCCTTCCAGGTACGGCACTGCAAACGGCAGGCTCACCAGGGCAATCCCCAAGCCCTGCTCGGCCACCGCGCAAGCCGCATCCGAATCGCTCATGGTCATCGTCTGGCGCAACTGCAATGGCTGCTGCACCTGCCAACGGCTGGTCAACGGCCATGAACGCACCCGCCCGGTCTGCGGCGAGCGGATCAGGATACCGTCATGCCGTTGCAATACCTGCGGGTCGTCAATCGGCGCGTGCCGGCCCAGGTAAGCCGGCGCCGCCACCAGCACCCGGTGCGCCGGGGTCAGCTTGCGCGCCACCACCCCCGGCGGCAGATCGAAGCCTCCGCCAATCGCCGCATCGAAGCCCTGGCCGATCAGGTCGACCTGGCGGTTGTCGAAATGCCAGTCCGGGGTAATGGCCGGGTAGCGACGCAGGAACTCGGCCAGCAATGGCAACACATACAAGCGCCCGAACACCGTGCCCATGCTCACCCGCAACAACCCGGCCGGCTGGCCTTCGCTGCTGGCCAGGTTGGCCACGGCGTACTGGATGGTGCGGAAGCTGTCACTGACCTCCCCCAGAAATCGCTGCCCGGCCTCGGTCAGGGTCAGCTTGCGGGTACTACGCTGGAACAACCGCACCCCCAGGCGCGCTTCCAGCTGGGCAACATGCTTGCCCACGGCAGCCGGGGTAATGCTGAGGCGCCTGGCGGCCTCGGCAAAGCTGCCGACTTCGGCACTGCGGATGAAGCATTCCAACGCGTTGAACGATTCCATGGCCATGATTGGCAACCAAAGGTTTACTCTGCTGATAGTGATTGCCATCTTATCAGCAGGTAATCAAGCGCCGATACTGCGCCCATCCAAGGCATTCCGGCCTGGCTTCCAGCAGGAGATCAGCATGTCCAAGCAACATACCCTCGAAGGCAAAGTAGCCCTGGTACAGGGCGGTTCCCGCGGCATCGGTGCAGCCATCGTGCGACGCCTGGCCCGCGAAGGCGCGCAGGTGGCCTTCACCTATGTCAGCTCCGCCGGCCCGGCGCAGGCGCTGGCTGAGGAAATTACCGAAAACGGCGGCAGGGCCTTGGCCCTGCGGGCCGACAGCGCCGACGCGGCGGCCGTGCAACTGGCCGTGGATGACACTGTGAAGGCCTTCGGCCGGCTGGATATCCTGGTCAACAACGCCGGTGTGCTGGCGGTAGCACCGGTGACCGAATTCGACCTGGCCGACTTCGACCACATGCTGGCGGTGAACGTGCGCAGCGTATTCGTCGCCAGCCAGGCCGCGGCACGCTACATGGGCCAAGGTGGGCGCATCATCAACATTGGCAGCACCAATGCCGAGCGCATGCCGTTTGCCGGCGGCGCCCCCTATGCCATGAGCAAATCGGCGCTGGTCGGCCTGACCCGCGGCATGGCCCGTGACCTGGGGCCGAAAGGCATTACCGTGAACAACGTGCAGCCAGGGCCGGTGGACACCGACATGAACCCGGCCAGCGGCGAGTTCGCTGACAGCCTGATCCCGCTGATGGCGATCGGGCGCTATGGCGAGGCGGATGAGATTGCCAGCTTCGTGGCTTACCTGGCGGGGCCTGAGGCGGGGTATGTCACTGGGGCCAGCCTGACGGTCGATGGCGGGTTTGCTGCCTGATTGAAGGGTTGCCTGTTCCGGCCTCTTCGCGGGTAAACCCGCTCCCACAGGGATATCACAGGCCCCGAGCCCAGTGGTGTACCTGTGGGAGCGGGTTTACCCGCGAAGAGGCCAGCACAGGCTCAACCGATCCCCAACCTCCAGCCCCCCTCCCCCTGCCCTGCTCTGCCACACAATGCATTGATGTAGTGCCCGACACTTTCCGATAATCCCCCCTTTACTCCTGCCCGCCACGAGAACTGCATGAACGCCCCCACTCTCAGCCGCGCCCTGATCCTGCTGATGGCCACCGCCACCGGCCTGGCCGTGGCCAGCAACTACTATGCGCAACCACTGCTGCACAGCATCGCCCAGCAGTTCGGCCTGAGCACTGCCAGTGCCGGCAGCATCGTCATTGCCGCGCAACTGAGCTATGGCGCCGGCCTGTTGCTGCTGGCACCGCTGGGCGACCTGTTCGAGCAGCGCCGGCTGATCACCGTGATGACCGCCATTTCCACCCTGGGCCTGATCATCAGCGCCTGCGCACCGAGCCTGCCCTGGCTGATCCTTGGTACGGCGCTGACCGGGCTGTTCTCGGTGGTGGCGCAGATCCTCGTGCCCATGGCCGCGACCCTCAGCGAGCCACACCAGCGCGGGCGCGCGGTCGGCACGTTGATGAGCGGGTTGCTGCTGGGCATCCTGCTGGCACGTACCGCCGCCGGGTTCATGGCCGAACTGGGTGGCTGGCGCAGCATCTACGTGCTGGCTGCAGTGCTGATGGCCATCACCGCCGTGGCGCTGTACCGCAGCCTGCCACAACACCACAGCCATGCCGGGCTGAAATACCCGGCGCTGATCGGCTCGGTGTTCCGCCTGTTCGTCGAAGAACCGGTGCTGCGCCTGCGCTCGCTGCTCGGCCTGCTGGCATTCAGCCTGTTCGCCCTGTTCTGGACGCCACTGGCGTTCCTGCTGGCGAAAGGCCCGTACCACTATTCGGACGCGGTGATAGGCCTGTTCGGCCTGGCCGGTGCAGCGGGTGCGCTGTCGGCCAACTGGGCCGGGCGCCTGGCCGACCGTGGCAAGGGTTCGCTGGGCACCACCGTGGGCCTGGTGGTATTGCTGCTGTCGTGGGTGCCGCTGGGCTTTGCCGAGCAATCGTTGCTGGCCTTGCTGCTGGGCGTACTGATGCTCGACCTGGCAGTGCAACTGGTGCACGTGAGCAACCAGAACGCGGTGATTGCCCTGCGGCCCGAAGCGCGCACGCGGCTGAATGCCGGGTATATCACCTGCTACTTCATTGGCGGGGCCTTGGGGTCGTTGCTGGGCACGCAGTTGTTCCAGCGCCAGGGCTGGATGGGGATTGTGGTGGCCGGGTTGGTGATTGGCGGGCTGGCGTTGCTGGCGTGGGGTTTGGCCGAGCGCAAGCGCAAGAACGCTTTGCAGGTGGCCTGAAGTCCATTGACCTGGGCGACAATGCACCGCACGACCCTCCGTCGCATGGCCGTTGACTTGCCTGCCCGGGCAGCGCTCAGTAGGCGCTGGTCAATGCCCTTTCCCTGACAGGACGACGTTATGACAAGACTCACGGTGCAATCCGGCGATTTCTTGCAAGGCGAAGGCGAGTATCGCAATGGATCGCTCACACTCAAGACCCCGCGCAGCCCCTCGCCGGGCGAGCGGATTTCCCTGGCACGCATCAGCGAGCTGCGGCTGGCCAGCCTGGAATCCAGCCGTAGCCTGGGCAGTGCCCTGGGCTGGGGCGTGGCCGGGGCCCTGGTGGCCGGGCCGGTGGGGTTGCTGGCCGGGCTGTGGCTGGGTGGCAAGGAAGAGGAAGCCACCTTCCTGGCCACCTTCAAGGACGGGCGCAAGCTCATGGCCATTACCGATGGCAAGACCTGGTCGAAGATCGATGACAACTGGCGGCAGCACAGGCGGCCGGCCCGCAAAGGCTGACTGGATATCGCAGAGCCCGGATCGTTTTATGTTGAAGGCGGCTGTAAGATGCCGCCTTTTTCATGGCCTGTGCCGGCCTCTTCGCGGGTGAACCCGCTCCCACAGGGATATCACTGCACCTGAGGATAGTGATTTTCCTGTGGGAGCGGGTTCACCCGCGAAGAGGCCGGCACAGGTGTCGCGCATCCAGGAGCCCCACCGCATGCCCCCGCGTCACCCC